>JANNEJ010000865.1:0-2903 GCA_031378585.1 Acidobacteriota bacterium
CATGAACGTGCCCTGCGTACCGAGCAGGTCGGGCACGCACATCGCGCTCAGCTCCGCGCCGTGAAAGCGGTCGGGCGGGAACGTGATGGGCACGCGCAGGATCGTGCTCCAGATGCGCCGCTCGCCCAGGATGGTCCAGAACGGCTTCGACCGTCGCAGGTTCGTCAGTTCCGCGCGATGGCGGGGAATCAGGTACTTGCCAAGCGAGAAGAACTTCTCGACCGTGCCGATCCGCGTCGACGACAGCATCGGCAGATAGGTGCGCCGGTCGCGGTCGAGGAAGTCGAAGATGTTGTGCCGGGCCGGATGCGTGCCGGTGCTGAACGACGACCACGCCACGGGCGAGAGTGCGGGATACGTGGTCTGCAGCCGCTGGTACGTGCCCTGAGTGGCAAGTGCTGAGAAGTTCGGCAGCAGGCCGTCCTGCATGAACTGATCGGTCAACGCGGGGTCTTGTCCGTCGAAGCCGACCACGATGAAGCGGCCAATGGCCGACGGCGGTGGCCCCGTGCGCCGGACGGCCCGCCACAGCGCGCGGAACGGCCACGCCAGAATCGAGGCGGCCACCGCGAGCATCGTGACGAAGATCACGAGGAACGACGACATCACCGCAAAGCCCGCGCCTGGCCCGATGTAGGCCAGCGCCGACGCGGGCACCAGCACCACGCCCGCCGTGGCCAGAAGCGCAAGGCGGGTCTGTGGTACAAGTCTGGCCATGCGGGTGCGCAGCAACGGCAGCATGTGTCCGAACGGTATTGTACTGCCCTCACTGGTGCCGCAGGCCGACGGCGAGTGCGGGCGATGATCGGCACGACCTTCGGCCACCTGCTGCGCCGCTGGCGCTACGGCCGGCCCATCGTGGTGGTGTCGGGTCTGCCGCGATCGGGGACCTCGATGATGATGCGGATGCTCGAGGCCGGTGGCGTCGAGCCACTCCAAGACGGCGTGCGCGTGGCCGACGACAGCAATCCGAAGGGCTACTTCGAGTACGAACCGGTCAAGGCGCTAGACAAAGGCGGCGACCTGTCGTGGCTGCCCACGGCTCGAGGCAAGGCGGTGAAGATCATCTCGTTCCTGCTCACCTGGCTGCCGGAAGACCACAACTACCAGGTGATCTTCATGCACCGGCACCCCGACGAGATCACCTTATCGCAGCACGCCATGCTGCGTGCCCGCGGCGAACCGGTGGCCGAGGGCGACGCCGAGCGGTCGCGCGAGGTGTTTCGTGCGCATCTTGCCCAGGTCGAGCGGTTCATGGCCGGGCGGGCGTGCTTTCGTGTGTTGCCCGTCGTCTATCACGACGTGATCGCGGCGCCGGACGCGGCGGCGGCCCAGGTGGCGCAGTTTCTGGGCCGGCCGCTCGACCCGGCGGCCATGGCGCGTTCAGTGGACCAGCAGCTCTATCGCAGTCGCGCCGGGCCAGTGGCGCCCTAGGGATTCGGCGCCGACGGAACGCCACGCGCAAGCCCACGCCCACGCGCAGCAGCCTCAGCGCTGCTGGAACATCGCCACCAGTAACGCGCAGCGGACTAGAATGCGCCCCATGTCGACACGCGTGATGACGCTCCTTGGAGTGCTGGCCCTGGCGGCCACCGGCTGGTGGCTGGCCGCGCCGCGACCGGTCACGTCCAGTCCTGACGCTGCGGCCGTCATGACCGCGGACCCGCCCCTGCAGTGGGCCGCGACCGCGCACCAGCAGGGCATCGTCGGCTATCGCGATCCCGCCGTGGCCGTGGCGCCGAGCGGCCGGCTGGTGGCCTATTCGGAAGGGCGGGTGCTGCGCGTGACCCCCATCGGCGGGGGCGTGGACGTGTCGTCTGCGCGCGGCGAGGGCCAGGTGCGGCACCTGGCGTGGATTGACGATCGCCGCGTGGTGTTCGAAGACGGCGGCGCGTCCGCCCGCTGGCAGATGCACGAGATCGGCGTGGGCACGCGACCCCTATGGCCTGATGCGATGCTTGAAGGTTCGGGCGCCACCAGCGGCGTAACGCTCACCGCTAACGCGCTGCGGCAGGTGAGCGTGAGTCCCGACGGCGCGTGGGTGGCCGGTCTGGTCGCCGGCCGTGAGGGACCCGAACTGTGGCGCGTGCGCCTCGACGGCCAGGAGCTGTGGCGAACGCCCATCACCACGGGTCGCCCGTCGTGGCCGGCCTGGGCCTCGGCCACCGTGATGGCGTGCGTGTTGACCACGCCGGCTGGAGACGGCGTCTCGATTCCGTGCGGGTCCACGCCACTCGTCACGACCCCGGCACTGCGCGTGGCCGGGCCCATCGCATTCTCGCCCGAGGGCGACACCGTCTACACGGCCGCCGCGAACGAGCGCGGCTTCGTGGATCTGTGGCGCGTGGAGCGCGCGTCGGGCATGGCGGTGCAGATCAGTCGCACCGCGCGCGACAGCTACGGCCCATCGGTGGCGGCTGATGGCGCCCTGGTCTACAAGACCCAGGAGTACCGCACGCACCTGGGCGAGTGGCGCAATGGCGTCGTGCGCCCGCTTACGACGTTTCAGGCCGAGACGCCGTGGTGGCATCCCTCGCTGCCGCTCGTATCGATGACCTACGGCACGTGGCGACGCCAGATCGACGACGCGAAGTATCCAGACATCGCGCAGGAGGTGGGCGTGCTCGACCTCTCGGGCGGCCTGCCGGCCGACCGGCCGTCGCAGGTGATTGCCGCCTCCGATTCCGAAGACCAGGGCATGGCGTGGTCACCAAACGGCAAATGGATCGCGTTCCACTCGCATCGCGAGATGTCCGACGATGTGTGGTTGCGGCCCACCGACGCCAGTGCGCCTGACCGTCGCATCACGATGCTCGGCCGTGGTGCGGAAGTGGGGTGGCCGCGTTGGGCACCTGGCGGCAAGACGCTGCTGCTCGACGGCGCGAACAAGGCCGGCGAGTCGG
>JANNEJ010000881.1:0-1530 GCA_031378585.1 Acidobacteriota bacterium
CTTGCGGGCCGTGCATCGCCAGCACCCGTTCATTGCGGTGTGGGACGACCACGAGATCGCCAACAACGCCTGGAAGGACGGGGCGCAGAACCATCAGCCCGAGGAAGGTGACTACGGAGCCCGTCGCGACGCCGCGTACCAGGCGTTCATGGAGTGGTTGCCCGTGCGCGACACGGGTTCTGCGCGCCAGCCGCTCATTTACCGGTCGTTCGCGATGGGCGATCTGGCCGATCTCGTGATGCTCGACACGCGCCTCATCGGGCGCGACCAGCCGGTGGATCGTAACGACGTCGCCAGGCTCGACGATCCGGCACGCGGGATCCTCGGCGCTGCGCAGGAGGCCTGGCTGGGCGACCAACTGCGCGAGGCCGTACGCGCCAACTCGCGCTGGCAGATTCTGGGTCAACAGGTGATGTTTGCGCCGCAGTCGGTGGCTGGCGCCGTCGCGGGCAACCCCGATTCATGGGACGGGTATCGCGCGGCTCGCTCGCGCGTCTGCGACATGGTGGAGCAGTTGAAGGTGCCCAACCTGGTCGTGCTCACGGGCGACGTACACAGCTCGTGGGCGTACGATCTGCCCCGGCGGGCGGACCAGGGCTACGACCCTGGGAGCGGACGCGGATCGCTCGGTGTGGAGATCGTATGCCCGGCCGTGTCGTCGCCTGCGCCGTTCCCGGGCCCCGACGCCGAGGCCCGCACCGCGGCGATGATGACGGCGCGGCCACACCTGAAGTTCCTCGACGGCGTCTCTCGCGGCTACGTCGTGATGGACATCACGCGCGACCGGCTGCAGGCGGACTGGTGGCTGCTCAACAGCGTGAAGGAACCGAACGCCGAGCAGCACTTCGCCAAGGGCCTCGTGTGCGAGGCCGGCAGCCGGCATCTCGTGGATGCGACTGCGCCGATGGCCCCCGCGACGGGGCCCGACCCGGCGTCCTGACGACCAACGAACACAACTGGCACGGAATCCGCGCCACCGGGGTCAGACCCCGGTGGGCGAAGCGGCTATCTCGACACCGCGAGCACCTCGAGTAGCGCCTCGGCCACGGCCGTCGGCGCTTCGTGCGGCACGAAGTGTCCGGCGCCAGCCACGACTCGGCGCGCCACGAGACGCGGGAACTGCGTGCGCTCGGCCTCCGTGGTCTCAGGGGCGGGCCGGCCGAATCCGTCGTCGCCGCCGTGCAGCACGATGGTCGGCACTTCCACGCGTGGCCGGGCGGCCAGGCGTGTCTCGACGTCCACAAAACGCGGCTCGCTCGGCGCATTGAAATTGCGATGGCGATACGAGTGCAGCACGCAGTCCACGAAGTCTGGATTCTCGAACGACGCGGCCGTCTGGTCGTACATCGCGTCGGTGAACGTCCAGGTGGGCGACCATTCCTGCCACATGTAGCGGCACAGCGCCTTGCGGTTCTTCGTGAGGCCCTCGCGGCCGACCTCGGTGTTGAAATACCACTGATACCAGGAGTTGTGCACGACCTGTGGTGAGGCTGGCGGCCCGGGCGTGATCGTGTTCTGGATGGAGTAGCC
>JANNEJ010000890.1:0-4588 GCA_031378585.1 Acidobacteriota bacterium
GATGAACGAACCATCCGTGGATGGATGGGTCTTCGCCGGGTACGTGACGGCTGGCGGCGGTATCGCCGGCACGGCCACGATTGACGGTGGGTCCCGCGTGCTCGTGCGCCTGACCAGCGACGGCACGACGCTCTCGGGCGAAATCGCCGACGAGGTATGGGCGGACGGTCGGCTGACCTTCACGCGCCACTTCGTCGTGTCGACCCCGATGACGCGTGTTGGGCCGACCTTGTAGTAGCGGCCGGGCGGCGATCGCCAGCGAGGCTGGGTGGTGCGCCCTGAAGTGCTAGAATTTTCGTAGTCTTGTGCCCGTAACCAAGGTTCTCATCGCCAACCGCGGCGAGATCGCCGTGCGCGTCATCCGCGCCTGCCGCGACATGGGGATCGCCACCGTGGCGGTCTACAGCGAATGCGACCGCGCCGCGCTGCACGTGCGGATGGCGGACGAGGCGTGGCCGGTTGGCGCGAATCCGCCGCGCGACAGCTACCTGCGCATCGACGCGCTCATCGACGTGGCGCAGAAGAGCGGCGCCGACGCGGTGCATCCCGGCTACGGCTTCCTGGCCGAGAACGCGGACTTCGCGCGCGCGTGCCGCAACGCGGGTCTGACCTTCATCGGGCCGTCGCCGGAAGCCATCGAGCTCATGGGCAGCAAGACGGCGGCACGGCAGTCGGCCATGGCGGCCGGCGTGCCGGTGGTGCCCGGCACCGAGACGCCACTCGACGTGACCGTGTCAGACGCCGAGGTGCTACGGATCGCCGAGGGCATCGGCTATCCGCTGATGCTCAAGGCCGTCGCGGGTGGTGGCGGCAAGGGCATGCGCATGGTGTCGACGCCGGCCGAGTTGCCGGGCGCGCTTCGCGCGGCGCGGTCCGAAGCCGGGTCCGCCTTTGGCGACTCGGCCGTGTACCTGGAGCGGCGCATTCTGCACTCGCGGCATATCGAGGTGCAGCTGCTCGGCGATCACCACGGCACCGTCGTGGCTTTTGTGGAGCGCGAGTGCTCGATCCAGCGACGCCATCAGAAGGTGATCGAAGAAAGCCCGTCGCCGGCCGTGTCCGCCGATCTGCGGCGTCGGATCACGAGCGCCGCGGCCTCGGTGGCGCGTCAGGTGGGCTACACGAACGCCGGCACGATCGAGTGTCTGCTCGACCAGGACGGCTCGTTCTACTTCCTCGAGATGAACACCCGCCTCCAGGTCGAGCATCCGGTGACCGAGATGGTGTCGGGCGTGGATCTGGTGCAGTGGCAGATTCGGATCGCCCGGGGTGAGCGGCTCACGCTCGACCCCGAGGCGACCATCGTGCCGCGCGGCCACGCCATCGAGTGCCGCATCTATGCGGAAGACCCCGACAACAACTTCTTGCCGTCGCCGGGCCGCATCCTGAAGCTGCGCGTGCCGCAGGGGCCTGGCGTGCGCGACGACAGCGGTGCCACCGAAGGCCTCGAGGTGCCGATCTTCTACGACCCGCTGATCTCGAAGCTCATCACCTGGGGCGACGATCGCACGCAGGCGCTCGCGCGCATGCGCCGGGCCCTGCGCGAATACGAAGTGCACGGCATCAAGACCACGCTGCCGTTCTTTCGCTGGGCGCTCGACGACCCGGACTTCCTGGCCGGCCGGTTCGACACCACGTTCATCGATCAGAAGCTGGCCAGCCGGGCCGGCGCGCCCTTCGATGCAGCCTCGACCGACGACGAGACGCTGGCCGCCATTGCCGCGGCGCTGCATCAGGAGCTTGGCGGGCAGACGGCCGCGCGCGGTCCGGCGGCGGTCGTGCCGCCCAGTCGCTGGCGCCAGCAGGCGCGGGCCGAGGCGTTGAGGTAGGAATGCAGTACGACGTGCTCATCGGCGAACGCACCCGCAACGTGGTGGTGCAGCGTGCGGCCGACGCGTGGACGGTCACCGTGGACGGCCAGGCGTTTGACGTGCACGCCGCGCGCGTCGACGCCGCGATCCTGTCGCTGCTCGTGGGGCAGCAGGGGGCGCCCGGTCCCAACCAAAGCGTGCCCGCCGTCGTCGTCTCAGGCAAGTCGCCCGGGGCGCTCGGCGTGCATGTGAACGGCCGCCAGCTGCACGTCACGATCACCGAGAGCGGCCGCGGCCGCCGTCGGGGCGCCGCGGCGGTTGGTGCCGGGCCGCAGCGTCTCACGGCGCCCATGCCCGGAAAAGTCGTGCGGGTGCTCGTGGCACCCGGCGACGTCGTCGAGCCAGGGCAGGGACTTGTGGTGGTCGAAGCGATGAAGATGGAGAACGAGCTGCGCGCGGCCAAGGCCGGACGCGTGGTGTCGGTCTCGGCCGTCGAGGGGCAATCCGTGGACGCTGGAGCGGTGCTGGCCGTCGTGGAGTAGCCGGTGCGGGCCAAGGTGCTGCGCGCCCTCGCAGCCTCGCTGACGCACGTGCGCCGGGCCTGGCTGGTCACGGCCGTGACGATCGCCGTGGCGATCGTGTCGGTCGTGACGCTCGATCTGGGCCCGGTGCTGCGCCGTCGAGCGGAGTCCGAGGCCTCGGTCTTCATCGACCGGCCGGTGCGCATCGGTCGCCTGGGTCTCAATCTCGGCCGCGGACGCCTGGTGCTTGACGACGTGGTGGTGGCAGGCATCACGCCGCGGCACGATCCCTGGCTCGTGGCCAAGCGGCTGGAAGTCTCGCTCACCTGGGGCGCACTGCTGCACCGCGAAGTGCTCATCGACTCGGTCGAAATCGCCGACTGGCGGCTCATCGTCGAGAGCTATCCAAACGCCATCCATAACTGGCCGCGCCTGAACGGACCGCCGCGGCCTCCTCGCACCACGCCGCGCCTGCTCATCACGACCATTCAGCAGATCCGCGCGACGCGAGGGCATCTCATCGTGCGCGACTTCGGATCCAACTGGGGGCTCGATGCGCCCAACCTCGAGATCGCCGCGGCAAAGGGCGTGGACTACCGCGGCACCATGAGGTGGTCGGGTGGCACGCTGCAGATCCAGCAGTACGAACCCATGTGGGCCCACTTCGCCTCGTCGTTCACCGTCAAGGACGGCCAGGTCGTGATGGAACGCATGGTGCTCGACGCCGATGGCGCCCAGATGCGGGCCACTGGCGTGATCGACCCGGCGACGTTCCCCGCCGCCACCTATATCGTGACGTCGAGGCACCAGTTGCCGCGCACCCGCGCGATCTTCTACGCGCACGACGTATTCAGCCTGCACGGCGAGGGTGACTTCGCCGGCTCGGTGCGGATGTACAAGGGCGGTTACGAGGTGAAGGGCGACTTCGTGAGCCCCGAGGCCGGCTACGACGACTACCGGTTCCCGAATTTCAAAGCCGCCGTCGTCTGGGTCCCGACGCGGCTTGACGTCTCGCGGGCGACCGCGAAGTTCTACGGCGGCACGACCGACTTCTCCTATGTGCTCGAACCGCTCGGCCAGCCCGACCGCCGGGCCGACGCCCGCTGGGACGTGCGGTATCGCGACGTCGACTTGACGACGTTCACGAACTTCCTCGAGACGCGTGGCCTCCGACTGGCCGGTCGCGCCACCGGTCGCCACCTCACCGTGTGGACCCTTGGTGCCGGGGGATTCGCCGCGGGCACCGGTGACGGCGAGATGCGCGTCACGATGCCGCCAGGGCTCGCGCCCGCCACGCGCGGGCTGCCGTCCGACGCCGGTGAAGGAGCCCGCCGCCGGGCCGAATTGCAGGGACCGTTCAGCCCTCACCTGGCTTTCGGCCCCGTCGCCATCGCGGGCCATGTGGGTTACGAGTTCGACGGCACGACGATACGCTTCGCGCCGAGCGCGTTTGCCACGACCGACTCCTATGTGGCCTTCGACGGGCGCACCGACTGGGGCCAGGCCTCGCGCCTGCCGTTCCACGTGACCAGTATCGACTGGCAGGCGAGCGATCGGTTCCTGGCCGGCATCATGACGATGTTTGCGCCCACGCCGACGGCCGCGGTGCCGGTTGACGGCGTCGGCCAGTTCGACGGCGTGCTGCTGGGCGCACTGGCCAACCCGCGCGTGGAAGGCCGCTTCAGCGGCAGCGAGATGCGCGCGTGGAACGTGACCTGGGGACAGCTCGAGGGGACCGCCGTGGTCGAGAACGCCTACGTGCAGGTGACCAAGGCCGTGGTCACCGACGGGTACTCGCGCATGGACCTCGACGGCACGTTCGCACTCGGCTATCCCCGGCGCGATGGCGGGGACGAGATCGACGCCGTGATCCGGACGTCGGAATGGCCGCTCGTTGACCTCCGCACGGCCTTCGAGCTCTACGACTACCCCGTGGACGGCGTGCTCGGCGGCGAGATTCATCTCTACGGCAAGTACGAGGAGCCCTTCGGTTTCGGCAAACTCACTCTCGACCGCGGCGTGGCTTACGACGAGCCGTTTGCCTCGGGCGTGACCAGCCTGCGCTTCGAGGGTGCAGGCGTGCGGCTGGACGGCCTCGAGGTAGAGAAAGCGGGCGCGACCATCACGGGCGCCGCGTACGTCGGCTGGGACGGCGCGTATTCGTTCAACGCGGATGGGCGCCGCCTGGCCGTCGATGCGCTGGACCTGACCTACTTTCCGTCTCTGCCCGCGCTCACCGGGTTCGTCGATTTCAGC
>JANNEJ010000936.1:0-1692 GCA_031378585.1 Acidobacteriota bacterium
GGTCGAGGTCGGGGGCCACGCCCTCGAACGCGCGAGCACCGTCGAAGACGGCATTGGCGAGCCAGGCGGCGTTGGTGGCCGACGTCATGAGCGGCACTTCGCCCGTGCCCCAGGTTCCGTTGAAGTAACAAATGGACGTCACGGTGTCGTCGAGCATGCGCAGCCTCCTGAAGGGTTGAATTATAGTGGCCTTCTGACCAAACCTACACGTACCCGCCTCGACAAGCGCCTGCGCGCCGATCAACCCGGATTGTCGTGGGCGAAGGTGCGCTCGGCCATCGAGCGCGGCCAGGTTACGGTCAACGACGTGATCGAGCGCGATCCCGGAGCCGATGTGCTCTCGTCCGCCGCCGTCGTGCTCGACGTCAACCGCCCCGCGGTGCGGCCCGCGCGGTCGCGCTTCGGTCGTCTCTATGAAGACGCCCACATCCTGGTCGTCGACAAGCCGGCTGGACTGCTCACGATTCCCGTGGACAAGGAAGACGGCGCCAGCGAGGACACGGTGCTGAGCCGCGTACGCGAGTACATGGACCGCCGGCGCGGCCCAGGCGGCTACGTGGGCACGCTCCATCGCCTCGACCGCGATACCTCCGGCGCCCTGGCGCTGGCCCTCACGCGCGAGGCCCACGAAGCCGGACGCGCGCAGTTCGGGCGTCACGAGTTCGATCGGCAGTACATGGCGCTCGTCGAGGGCGTGCCTTCGCCCGTCATCGGTACCATCGAGGCGCCGATTGCCGAGGGTTACACCGCTGGCCGGCGACGCCTGGCGGGGCCGGGCGAGACGGGCATCCCTGCCGTGACGCACTACGTGGTGCGACAGGCGTACGGCACAGGTGCCGCGATGGTGGAACTGACCCTCGACACCGGACGTCAGCACCAGATCCGCCTGCACCTGCAGCACATCGGCCATCCCGTGCTCGGCGATCGCGTCTACGGCTCCCCGAGCGGCGCCGACGCCGCAGCGCGCCAGATGCTGCACGCCTGGACGCTCGCGTTCCCGCATCCCCTCACCGGTGTGCGGGTGTCGGCGGAAGCGCCGCCGCCCGACGACTTCATCCGCATGCGGGCCCGCATGCGCGGGTGGCGGTAGCCACCAATCGTCGGGCGTATACTGAGTCGGTGAGCACGCCCTCGCGAACCGCGTTTCCCACCGTGGACCGCACTGCCGTCAGCGTGCAGGGCTTGCACGACGAGCCGGACGAGCGGCGCTGGTGGTGGGCGCGCACGCCACACGAACGTCTTGCGGCGATCGAGGTGATGCGACGGGTGGTCTATGGACGTGCCGCTGCTGACGGACGACTTCAAAGAGTTCTTGCAGTGGCTCACCGCGAGCCGCGTTGACTACCTGCTTGTCGGCGGCTACGCCGTGGGCCTCCATGGCTATCCTCGGGCCACCATCGACCTCGATGTCTGGGTGCGCGCCACGCCGGAGAATGCCACCCGTATCGTCGAGGCCCTCAGCGGCTTCGGCTTCGACTCGGCGGCCATCGCCCCTGACCTGTTCGTCAACCCGCGCAGTATCGTGCGGTTCGGCGTGCCGCCGTTTCGCATCGAGATCATGACGTCGATCGACGGCGTGGACTACGACGGGTGCCGCGCTCGGGCCGTCGAGTTCGATGTGGAGGGCCTCGCGGTGCCGACGATCTCCCTGAGCGACCTGCGAGTCAACAAGCGCGCGGCCGGCCGTCACAA
>JANNEJ010000948.1:0-2117 GCA_031378585.1 Acidobacteriota bacterium
CGATGGACCCGAGTCCCGCGAGCGCGACGGCGGACAACACCCCGACGATCACCTCGCCCGCGCAGATGACCGGTGTGGGCGTGATTCTTGGGACGGCGGCCTACATGGCGCCGGAGCAGGCGCGCGGGAAGACGGTCGACACGCGCGCGGACATCTGGGCGTTCGGCGCCGTGCTGTTCGAGATGCTGACCGGGGCACGGGCGTTCGGTGGCGACGACGTGTCGGAAGTGCTGTCGCGTGTGCTGCAGCGAGAGCCAGAGTGGGCCGCGTTGCCGTCGGGACTCTCGGCAACGCTCGTCGTCTACCTCAAGCGGTGTCTCCACAGGGATCTGAAACAGCGTCGGCGACATTTACGACGTGCGTCTGGCGCTGGAGGGCGCGTTCGAGACGGCCGCGCCGCAGACGACGCCGCTGGCCGCGGCCGCACCACGGTCTGTCGTGGCACGCGCGTTGCCATGGGCACTCGTCGCCGCCTTGACCGTGGCGCTCGTGGCGGGTCTGTTCGCGTGGGCGCCGTGGCGTTCGGCGCCCGTGCCCGCACCGCGCAAGCTGCTCGCCAGTATTGGCGCCGACGCATCGCTGTCTACCGCCCTTGGCGCGTCGGCGATCCTGTCCCCTGACGGCACCACACTCGTTTTCGCCGCGCAGGCAGCGGGCCGTGCGCCACAGCTGTTTGTTCGGAAGCTCGACCAGTTGCAGGCGGCGCCCCTCGCCGGCACCGAGGGCGCGACCAGCCCGTTCTTCTCCCCCGATGGCCAACGGGTTGGCTTCTTTGCGGACGGAGAGCTGAAAAAAGTGTCGGTGACCGGTGGCGCGGCGATCACCCTGTGCGATGCGCCGTCGGCCCGCGGCGGTACCTGGTCCGACGATGACACGATCTTCTTCACACCGACGAACGGCGCCACCAGGCTCACGCGTGTCTCGGCCGCTGGCGGGACACCTACGGTGTTCGGTACGCTCAGCGCCGGTGCGACGGTGCAACGGTGGCCGCAGGCGCTGCCCGGGGGCAGGAGCGTGCTCTACACCGAGGCCTCGACTCCTTTGGCTTTCGATTCGGCCGACCTCGTCGTCGCGGCGCTATCGGGCGGGACGCCGAAGGTCGTCGTCCGTGGCGGTTACTACGGCCGATACGTGCCCAGCCGGCCTGGCTCGACCGAAGGGGACGAAGACGGCCACCTGATCTTCGTGCAGCGGGGGACGCTGTTCGCCGTCCCCTTCGATCTCGACCGACTCGAAACGAGAGGCCAGGCGGTGCCGGCAATCGACGGTCTTGGCGCCAACCCTGATACCGGCGGCGTGCAGTTGTCCTTCTCTTTGGATGGGACGCTCGTGTACGTGCCCGGCTCGGCCGTGACGGGGATCCAGCCGATTGACTGGATGACGCGCGATGGCCAGACGTCAGTGCTCCGCGCGACGGCAGCCGATTGGGTGCAACCGCGGTTCTCACCTGATGGCCAGAAGCTGGCCCTGAGCGTCAGCGATGGCAAGCAGCGCGACATCTGGGTGTACGAGTGGGCCCAGGAAACGCTGACGCAATTGACCTTCGACCCCGGCCAGGATGAGTACCCGGTGTGGACGCCCGACGGCCGGCGCATCGTGTTTGCGTCCGATCGCGCCAAGACCGGCATTTCGAACTTGTATTGGGTCAACGCCGACGGCACGGGCGAGGTCGCGAGGCTGACCGACAGCCCGAGCAGTCAAGCGCCGGGGTCGTGGCATCCGAGCGGGAAGCTCTTGGCCTTCGGTACCGGAGGTGACCTGATGGTCCTACCCATGACGGGCGATGCCGCGCGCGGGTGGACGCCGGGCGCGCCCACCGTCTTTCTGAGCACGCCGGCGGGCGAGGGGGCTCCGGTGTTCTCGCCCGACGGCCGATGGCTCGCCTACAACTCGAACGAGTCCGGAACACCCCAGGTTTATGTGCGTCCGTTCCCCGCCCCAGGCGGCACGTGGCGCGTCTCCACGGACGGCGGCATGCTGGCTCGGTGGTCGGCCGCCACACGGGAACTGCTGTTCATGACCGAGGCCTATCCGGCGAAGGTGATGGTTGCGCCGTTCGCCGTCAACGGGGATTCATTCCGCGCCGAGACGCCTCGGCCCTGGTCGCCGACGGGCAT
>JANNEJ010000960.1:0-5275 GCA_031378585.1 Acidobacteriota bacterium
TGGGGCGTGCGGCGTCTCGCTGTCAAGTGATGCGCTCAAGAACTTGGGCTTGTGCATCGCCTGACGATCTTCCGGCGATGCGCTGCGTGACGCTGCTCGCACCAGCCCCTAGCCCCCAGTCCCCAGGCGCCAGGCGCCGACGTTGCCCGCCCAGCCCCTGTTCTGTCGGCGCGCCCTCCGCTACACTGTGCGGAACTCTCCGGAGGCCCCCGATGACCGTCGTCTCCTGGCTATACCGCCCGTCGGTGCTCATCGCCGCCGCGACCTGTCTCTACTCCGCCACGGTCTGGACGCAGTCCAGGCCGGCCGCACCGACGCCCCCACACGAGCGGATGGAATCGGCGCACGAAGAGATGCTGCGCGACGCAGGCGATCGCGGCAAGGACGCCGCGCGCCTGACCAACGCCGTGGCCTCCGCCGCCGACCCCGCCACGGCCGGGCGAGCCGTGCCGCGCCGAAACTTCATCGACGATCTGATCTTCGCGCGCCTCGAGAAAGACGGCGTGCCGCACGCGGCGCTCTCCGGCGACGACGAGTTCGTGCGCCGCGTGTATTTCGATGCCACTGGCCTGCCGCCGTCGGCGGCCGACGTGCGCGCGTTTGTCGCCGACCCGGCGCCCGGCAAGCGCGACCGCCTGATCGAGACGCTGCTTGCGCGCGACGAATTCGCCGAGCAGTGGGCGTGGCACTGGGGCGACCTGCTGCGCATGTCGAATGAAGCGGGTCCCGGCGCCAACGGGTTCCACTACTGGTTCAAGGAACAGCTGCGGGTCGACCGTCCCTACACCGCGCTCGTGCACGACGTGCTCACGCCGTCCTCGAAGGTGCACGCCACACTGCCCTCGCTGGCGATGATCGGCCGCAGCAATCAGCTCAAGAGCCGCTTTGTCGAGAGCGTGGACGACTACCGCATCTCGAACCGCCTCGATCATATCGACGCGCTCGCCATCGACGTGAGTCGCGTGTTCCTGGGCGTCAACACCGCGTGCGTCTCCTGCCACGACGGCGCGCTGCACCTCGAGAGCATCAACCACTACCTGGCCGATCGCACGCGTGACGAGTTCTTCGCCATGTCGGCGTTTTTCGGCACGACGCGCCTCATCGGCAACTGGAACGACAAGTCGCGCAACGTCGACCGCGACCTGCACGTGGACGATCTGGCCGCCGGCTACGATGGCGGGAACGACGCGCCCTTTCTGACGATGGCAGAGAGCCAGTTCCCGCGCCCCAAGGGCGCGCACGAACCGGCCTTCATGCTCACCGGCGAGAAACCGCGCCCGGGTTACGAGCCGCGCGCCGAGCTGGCCCGGATGATCACCGAGCATCCGCAGTTTGCGCGGGCGACGGTCAACATCATCTGGGGACGGCTGATGAGCGTGGGCTTTGTCGAGCCGCACGACGCGTTCGACCTGAGCCGGCTGTCGGGCAAGGACGCGCAACCAACCAACGTGGCGCTGCTCGAGGCGCTGGCCGCCGACTTCAAAGCGAACGGCTTCCGCCTGAAGCGCACGATCCGCACGATCATGCAGTCGAGCACCTATCAACTCTCATCCCGCTTCCCGGGCACGTGGAACGACCGCTTCATCCCCTACTACCCGCGTCATTTCGCGCGCGTGCTCACCGGCCCGGAAGTGGTGGACGCGGTGTCGGTCGTCACCGGGGTACCCATGCACTTCTCGCTTGGTGGCGAGACGATGACGCGGGTGAAGCAGCTCGCCACGCCGCAAGACATCGGCCGCGGCGGCGAGGCCATGGCCATCGACGCCCTGATGCAGAGTTTCTTCCAGAGCAACCGCCGCACGCCGCCCCAGGCAGGCAACCGGCCCTCCACGTTGCAGGCCCTGCTGATGATGAAGAGCACGGTGGTCAACGACCGCGTGCTGGCCTCGGCTAAAGGCCGGGTGGCCGAGCTCGTCGCCTCCACCCGCACACCCGACGAGATCATCGACGAGCTGTACCTGAGCACGATGGCCCGCACGCCCTCGCCCGCGGAAGCCGCGGTCGCCCGGCGCACCCTGGCCGCCGACCGGGCACGCGGCACCGAAGATCTGCTGTGGGCGCTGCTCAACAGCCCGGAATTTCTGGTCAGTCGCTAGAACGAGGCCCACATGCATCGAACGCTGAACGACCTCCTTCCGTCGCGCCGCGACGCGTTGCGGTGGGGCGGCACTGCGCTGGCGACCACGTGGGTCGATGGCCTGGTGTGGCCACTGCAGGTGTCGGCGCAGGGCACGTCGACCCCGCGCGGCACCGCCCGCAACTGCATCTTCATCGAACTGGGCGGCGCCATCAGCCCCATGGACTGCTGGGACTTCAAGGAGACGCGCTGGACCCCGAAGGATCTCGACGTCACCGAGGTGTCCAAGGGCCTCTACCTGTCACAGACGCTGTTCCCGCAGCTCGCACAGAACATGCACCGCGTCAGCCTGGTGCGATCGCTGCAGGCGCCCGAGCTCATCCATTTCAACGGGCAGTACCACACCCAGACCGGACGGTCGCTCAACCCCGCCGTGGCTCGCGAGATTCCTGCGTTTGGATCGGTCGTGGCCTACGAATTGGCGTCGCAGCGGCGCGAGCACGACAGCTTCCCCACCTACGTGAGCACGAACCTCACCAAGGCGCGCGCGGGATCGCTTGGCGCCGGCTTCCTGCCCACGTGGGCGACCGGCCTTGATCTGGATCCCAGCACGGTGTTTGCGGCGTTTGGCGGCGACATGACGGGCGCGAACCAGGTCATGGCCGAGCGCTGGCGCCTGCTGACCGAGCTGGCCAGGATCAACGAAGGTCAGCGCGCCGCCATGGGCCAGCGCGCCGCCGACTATCAGACGTTCTACGACGACGCGCACAAGCTGCTCAACGACGCACGGTGGCCCAAGGTGTTCAGCGCGAGCACCGAGGACACACAGCGCTACGGCGACGACGAATTCGGCCTGGGCTGCATTCTGGCGCGCAACCTGCTGGCACAGAACGCCGGCACGCGCATGATCTACATCTACGACGGCGACCGCTGGGATCACCATGCGGGCATCTTCGACAAGAACGCCGAGTGGAATCACTACCGCACGTGCACGCGGCTCGACAAAGGCCTCGTCAGCCTCATCCACGATCTGGCGGCCGCGCCAGGGCAGGCGCCAGGCAAGACCATGCTCGACGAGACGCTCATCGTGGCGCAGAGCGAGTTCGGACGCACGCCCGGCATGAATCCGGTGGCCGGACGTGATCACTACAAGGGCGCCTACACCGGGCTGTATGCGGGTGGCGGCGTGGCGGGCGGCCGGGTGCTCGGCAAGACCGACGCCGACGGCAGCACCTGCCTCGACCCGGGCTGGCGCCACAAGTCGCAGCCCTTCATGGACAACACGCTCGCTACCATCTACTCGGCGCTCGGCATCGACTGGAAGAAGGTGGTCACCAACACCCCGTCGGGCCGTGACTACGCCTACGTCGACACCGTCAATCTTGGCGGCGCGGCCATGATGGAGAGCGACGAAATCGGCACGCTCTTTTCGTGAGCGGCGACATGACCCTCGGTCGATCTTCTGGCATCGCGCTCCTAGGCGCCCTCGTCTTGCTCGTGTCGAACAGCTCCGGGGCAATCGCGCAGGACGCTGTTCCGCCGCCCCCGCGACCAACCGTGCTGCCGGCCCAGCACGACGTCACGGTTCCCGCCGGCGAGTTCTGGATGGGCCGTACGCGGCTCTGGCTCATGGACGAGATCGGCTGGCAGCTGCGCGAGCGCTACGACGATCGGCCCGTCCATCGCGTGCATCTAAAGGCGTACCGGATCGACGCGTCCGAGGTGACCAACGCCGAGTACGCGGCGTTTGCGGCCACGCCGGCCGCAGGCGTGGAGCCCCCGTATCACTGGGGCGGCACGACCCCACCGCCTGGCAGGGAACGCCTGCCGGTCTACAACGTCACATGGTTCGACGCCGCGAAGTACTGCGCGGCCCAGGGCGGGCGCCTGCCGACGGAGGCGGAGTGGGAACGCGCGGCGCGCGGCGACGTGGCCGACCGTGATTACCCCTGGGGCAACGACTACGTCGACGAGGTTGCGCCCGCGCCAACCGCGGTCGGGCAACCCGCCGCGGCGCCGGCCCGGCCTGAGCGCCATGCGCATAGCGGCTCGAGCACCGGTCCCGTACCGGTGGGCTCGTTTGCGCCGAACACGTTCGGGCTGTACGACGTGTCGGGCAACCTGTGGGAGTGGACGGCCGACTGGTACGACCTCCACTACTACAGTGAAAGTCCGGTCGAGAACCCTACCGGCCCGGCCCAGGGGCGCTACCGGGTGATTCGCGGCGGCAGTTGGGCCGATACCGAGACGCGCCTCGGCACCGTTTACTACCGGAATTTCACCGCGCCAGATACGGCTCAACCCACCATCGGATTCCGCTGCGCGAGTGCGGCGTCGTCGCGTTAGGCGCCCGGCATCGGCTCGTCGGCGCTGCCCCCGTAGATCGCCGGCACCTTCGACCCCATCGCGCGCAGGTACCCGGCCAGCTGACCGCGGTGATGCACGCTGTGGTTGTTGGCCATGCCGAGGAACTCGGCCGCCGGTTTTTCCATCATGCCGAAAAACGAGATGGTCTTGGCCAAATCGGCCGCCGCCATGGCTTGCACAGCCTTCAGCTTTGCCGGGAACGCCTGCTCGTAGAATGCCACCACCTCGGCCACTGAGGCGAACTGGCCTTCGACCTGCTTCACCTTTTCCGGGTCCCACGCAAACTGGCCGGTGATCACGCTGTCGAGGAACCATACGTCGGCGGTGGCCAGGTGCGTGGCCACTTCCCATGCTGTGCGCGACTTGTCGTCGGGCTTGTAGTTGCGGTTGTCGTCTTTCACCGCTGCGAGCACCTTGCAGGTGGCGGGAAACTCGCCTTGCATGAGTTGGACGTACTGCTGAGCAAGAAACGTGGCTTGTTCTGGTGTCATGTGAGCCTCCAAGCGACCGCGGAGCAGAGCGAGCTGCGCGGTGTCAGTGCGCCGTCAACAGTATATGAAGAAAAAAACGAACGATCACGCACGGCCCGCTACGCCGCTGGTTGGGGAGGCGCAGGTAGCCGGACGCGAAACTCCCGGTTCAGCAACCACAGGCTCAGCACCATTTGCAGCGTGACCGACACGACGGTGAGGTACCACACCCACCGCAGTTGAAAGCCCGGCACGGTCGACAGGACGAAGGCCGGGATGGCCACGACCACGATGCGGACACACGACGCCACGAGCGACGGCCTGGTGTTCCCCATCGCCTGAAACATGCTCGATGTCACAA
>JANNEJ010000970.1:0-8626 GCA_031378585.1 Acidobacteriota bacterium
CGAGGCGCCCGCCCGTCACGCTGCCCGCGTCGGCAAACGGGTGTCCGCCTTCGACGAAGGCGAACTCACCGGGCCAGTCGTGGGGGCGGTGTGGGCCGACGACGAGGGCGCTGGCAATGGGGCGCGGCGCGACCGCGCGGAACGCTGCAAACATCGCGGCCGCTGCCTTGCCCACCGCGAGCACGTGCAGGCTTCGCGGCATCTGCGCCACCGCATCACCCATGCTGGCCATTGCCGACGGCACCAGCACGTACGGCGATACGGCAGCCACCGCCGAGGCGGCAGCCGCGGCCGCGTCGGCGCGCAAGCGCTCGAGCGGGCCGGTCAGTTGATGTAGAGAGGGTCGGTCCAAGCCGACAGCCTGGTCACGACGTCGAACTCTTTCAAGAGCTGCGCGACCACGATGTCGGCGTCGTCCTTGTATGAGAGCGCGTCGATCTCCGCGATGATCCGGCACAAGGCCGATTCCACCGAGCTGATCGCGTGCTCCGAGAAGTACTCGCGCTGGGCATCCAGGCAGGCCTGGTGCTTCACGAACTCTTCGCGGTAGAACTCGATCAGGGACAGCACGGGTAAAGGCAGGGGTCTACCGCTCAGGAATTGCGGCATGGGGCCTTTAGTCCTGTGCATCATTAGGATGTATTCGAGTGTAAAGCCGCGGTGACGGACGTGTCAACGGGCGACCGGGCCTTGGGGATTCCAGCGCCAGGTGGCCAGCAGTCCAGCCGCGGCACCGACGATCGCTCCGCCCAGCACGAGCGCCGATGCCTCGGTCCATGCCAGGGCGCGAAGGCTCTCTGGCCCGAGCGCGGTGACGGCGGGCCCGAGGGCGCGCGATAGCGTGCGACCGAGCGCAGCCATTCCGCCGAGCGCCACGAGCGCCCCGAGGGCGCCTTGAATCGCCCCCTCCATCACGAAGGGACCACGGATGTAGAGCACCGGCGCCCCGACGAGGGCCATGATGCCAATCTCGTCACGCCGGGCCTCGAACGACAGCCGCACCACCGCCACCACGGTCGTCGCCGCACCGAGGACCAGTGCCAGCGCCGCCACCCATCCCGCCGTGCGCAAGGCCGTCAGCACCGCGATGAGCCGGACCAGCCACCGCTGGTCGTAGCGCACATCGGCCACGCCGGGCAGCGTCGACACCGCCGTGGCGAGCGCCTGCGCGCCGTCGGCCATCCCGGCTTCCGTGACGCGAACCTCGAACGCCGCGGGGAAGGGGTTGGCGTCGAGCGACCCGGTCACATCGCCCAACTCCGGAAACTCCGCGCCGAAACGCGCCAGCGCCTCTTCCTTGGTCACGTAGGTGATGCCCGCCACCGCCGACTCGCTCGCGAGCCTTTGGCGGATTGCGGTGCGTTCCGCTTCAGACACGACATCGTCGAGGTACACCGAGAGTTCGGCCGACTGCCTCCAGCTCTCGGCAATCCGGCTCACGCTGGATGACACCACCCGGAACGCCCCGAGCATGGCAAAAGCGACGGCAATCGTCGCAATCGAGAGCAGCAACGTCCACCGCGCCCGCCCGAGGCTCACGACCGCCTCCTGCCATGCGTACGACAGCGCCCTCACGCGTCGTTCCTCGGCACTCGGCCCTGCTCGAGGTGCAGCACGCGGCGCCCGACGTGGGCGATCAGCGCGCGATCGTGCGTGGCGACCAGTACGGTGGTGCCGCTGGCATTGATGTCGCGGAAGAGGTCCATGATCTCGAGCGACAGATCGGGATCGAGGTTGCCGGTGGGCTCGTCGGCCAGCACGACCTGGGGCTCGTTCACGAGCGCGCGCGCGATCGCGATCCGCTGTTGTTCCCCGCCCGAGAGTTCCGGCGGGTAGGCCGTGGCCCGATGCTGCAGCCCCACCCACTTGAGCACTTGATAGGTCTTGCGCCGTTGCTGCTCCACCGGCACGCCCAGCACCCGCATCACGAACGCCACGTTATCGAACACGGTCTTGGTGGCGATGAGTTTGAAGTCCTGAAAGACCACGCCGAGCGAGCGGCGGTAGGCCTGGACTTCGTGGCTGCTCAGCAAAGCCAGCTCGCGCCCGCCGACCTGCAGCGAGCCGTCGGTGGGAATATCCTGGCGCAGGAGCAGCCGCAGCAACGTCGACTTGCCGGCGCCACTGGGCCCCGTGAGGAACACGAACTCGCCCTTGTCGACGGTGAATGAGAGATTGTCCAGTGCAAGCACGTCGGTGCCGTACACCTTCGTGACGTTGTGCAGGTCGATCACGAGTGGTTCCGCCTCTTACGCGCCGCTGGACCGCTGCTTCGGGCACGTGCCGGACATACTAACAGGCCAACGGCCGCGTGCCGCCGCCCTTGCACGCGATTCAGGCATCAAGCGACGCGCGCATCAGCTGACTGAGGCGCTTGGGATCGGCCGTGCCGCCCGACGCCTTCATCGCCTCGCCGACGAGGAACCCGAACGTCGCTTTCTTGCCGCCACGGTACTGGGCCACGGCGTCTGCCTGAGCCTGAAGCACCTGTGTGACGAGCCGCGCCAGCGCGCCGTCATCAGAGACCTGGGCCAACCCCTGCTCGACGACGAGGTCCGCGGCCTGACGCCCGGTGCCGTACATCTGTTCGAAGACGCCCTTGGCCACGGTCGTGCTGATGGTGCCCACGTCCACCAGACGGATGAGCGCACCGAGCGCCTCGGCGGTGACGCCGACGCGCGCGATCGTGGTGTCGTGGGTCTTCAACAACCGGAGCACCTCGCCCATCACCCAGTTGCTGGCGGCCTTCGCGTTGCCGGACGCGCCAGCCACGGCCTCGAAGTAGTCGGCCATGCCGCGTGTGTCCGTCAACACCGCTGCGTCGTACTCCGGCAGTTTGTAGTGCGACACGAAGCGCGCGCGGCGCTGGTCGGGCAGCTCCGGCATCTCTGCAGCGACGCGAGCCCTGCGCGCCGTCGACACCACCAGCGGCGGCAGGTCCGGCTCCGGGAAGTAGCGGTAGTCATGCGCTTCCTCTTTGCTGCGCATCGAGAACGTCCGTCCCAGCGCAGAGTCGAACAGTCGCGTCTCCTGCACCACACGCTCTCCACGGCTGACGAGGTCAATCTGCCGGGCGATCTCGTACTCGAGCGCTTTTTGCAGATAGCGGAAGGAATTGACGTTTTTGACCTCCGCTTTCGTGCCGAGCGTGGTCACCCCCTTCGGACGCACCGAGACGTTGGCGTCACACCGCAGGCTCCCCTCTTCCATGTTGCCGTCGTTGGCCCCGATCCAGACGAGCAGGCGACGGACGATCTCGAAGTAGTGGGCCGCCTCGGTCGGTGAGCGGAGTTCGGGTTCGCTGACGATCTCAATGAGCGGCACGCCCGCGCGGTTGAAGTCGACGTAGGTGCGGCGATCGGAGTCGGCAAATCCCTCGTGCAGGGACTTGCCGGCATCCTCTTCCATGTGGATGCGCGTCAAGCGGATGGCGCGGGGGCCCTGTCCGTCGTCGACGACCACCTGGCCGCCCGTGGCGAGCGGCCGCTCGTACTGCGAGATCTGGTAGCCCTTCGGCAGGTCGGGATAGAAGTAGTTCTTCCGCGCGAAGACCGACGTCTCCTGCAGGTCGCTGCCCAGCGCCAACGCCGCGGCCACCGCCAGATCGACAGCCTTTCCGTTCAGCACCGGCAGCGCGCCCGGCAGCCCCAGGCACACGGGGCAGACGTGACTGTTTGGCGCATCGCCAAAGAGCGCCGGGCACCCACAAAAGATCTTCGTCGAGGTCAGCAGCTGCGCATGAATCTCGAGCCCGATCACGGGCTCGTACTCCACGCGCCCTGGCGCGGCGGCACTCACCCGCGCGGGCCGGCCGCAACCACCGCGGCGTCGACGTCGCCGGCAAACGCCTTGAAGTTGTCGGCGAACATCTTGGCCAGCCTGGCGGCCTGCGCGTCGTAGGCGGCCTGGTCGGCCCAGGTGCCGCGCGGATCGAGCACGCTGTCTGGCACGCCAGGACACGTGGTGGGCACGTCGACGTTGAACACCGGGTGCCGCGCGTACGCCACCGCGTCGAGGTCACCGGCCAGGGCCGCGCGGATCATGGCCCGGGTGTAGGAGATCTTCATGCGCATGCCTACGCCGTACGGGCCGCCGGTCCAGCCGGTGTTGACCAGCCACACGCGCGCGTTGTGCGTCGCGATCTTCTCGCCGAGCATCTTCGAGTAGACGTTGGGATTGAGCGGCAGGAACGGCGCGCCGAAACACGTGCTGAAGGTGGCGCTCGGTTCGGTCACGCCCTTCTCTGTGCCAGCCACCTTGGCCGTGTAGCCCGACAGGAAGTGGAACATCGCCGCTTCGGGTGAGAGCCTGGCAATTGGCGGCAGCACGCCGAACGCGTCGGCCGTGAGCATCACGATGTTCTTCGGATGGCCGCCCTGGCCTCCGGGCACGGCGTTGTCGATGAACTCGATCGGATAGGCCGCGCGCGTATTCTCGGTAAACTGTGCCGAGTCGAGGTCGAGGACGCGCGTGTCGGGATCGAGCACGACGTTTTCGAGCACTGTGCCAAAGCGTCTCGTCGTGCTGTAGATCTGGGGCTCGGCCTCGGCCGACAGCCGAATCGTCTTGGCGTAGCAGCCGCCCTCGAAGTTGAACACGCCGCGGTCGCTCCAGCCGTGTTCGTCGTCGCCGATGAGCCCGCGATCCGGATCGCTCGAAAGCGTGGTCTTGCCCGTGCCCGACAGCCCGAAGAAGAGAGCCGTGTCGCCGGACTGGCCGATGTTCGCCGAGCAGTGCATCGAGAGCACGCCCTTGAGCGGCAACACGTAGTTGAGCACGCTGAAGATCGACTTCTTGTTCTCGCCGGCGTAGCTCGTTCCGGCGATGAGCACGTCCTGGGCCGACCTGTTCAGGGCGATGACCCCCTCGGAGCGTGAGCCGTGCCGGGCCGGGTCGGCCAGGAACGACGGCGCGCAGATGATCGTGAACTCGGGCTCGTGGACGGCGAGTTCGCCGTGCGTGGGGACGATGAAGAGGTTCCGGACGAACAGGCTCTGCCAGGCCAGCTCGCTCACGACGCGCACCGGCAGGCGGAAGTCCGGGTCGGCGCCGGCGTGCAGGTTTTGCACGAACAGATCCTTCGACGCCAGGTGCGCCACCATGTCGGCGCGCAGGGCGGCGAAGTGCTCAGGCGACATGGGGCGGTTGACCTTGCCCCAATGGACATGGGCCTGACTCGACGCATCCTGCACCACGAACTTGTCGTTTGGTGACCGTCCGGTGTGCTGCCCCGTGCGACAGACGAGCGGGCCATCGGCCGCCACCGCGCCCTCGTTCCGCCGAATCGCGTGCTCGTAGAGCAGCGGAGCCGTGAGATTCCAGTGCACCTGGCCAGTGGTGGTGATGCCGTGCGCGTCAAGTCCGGACGACTGTCCGTGGTTCGCCATTACGTCTCCCGTGGGCCCGATGAGTTCGCGGCCCATGCGGGCTGATCGTATTAAGCATCTCCGCGAGAAGTCAATCATCCTGGCCACTCCTTGATAGAATCTGTGTAAACGCGCGCGGCTCGGGCTGCGTATACCCCATGAACCGAATGCCACCGTGCGGCGCCTCGCTCGAGCCGTCCCCCGATCCCGCGGCGCTCGCAGCCGAGGTGAAGGTGCTGCTCGATGCTGGCCGGCGCGACGAGGCCTCCGAGTGTTTCGGGCGGCTGGTGACGTTGTGGCAGCGCCGGGCGCTACGGCTGGCCTTCCACTACTTGGGGAATGCGGCCGACGCCGACGACGCGGTGCAGGACGCATTCGTGAAGCTGTATGCGCATATGACGACCTACCGGGCCGACCTGTCGTTCGATGCATGGTTTTCGCGGATCGTCGTCAACACGTGCCTCGACCAGCTCAAGGCACGCCGGCGGATGCCAGCTGGGTCGGCCGTATTGCACGAATCAGCATGGGATGCCTCAGCGTCGCTCGCTGCCCATGAGCCCTCCGTCGAACGACGGATGCTCGGCCGCGCCGCGTGGCGCGCCGTGTCGGATGCAGTCCGGCGGCTGCCAGCACGGCAACGCGAGGTCTTCGTGCTCACCCACCTCGACGAGCAGCCACCGCAAGCCATCGCCCAGGCGCTCGGCATGAGTCCGGCCACCGTCCGGGTGCACCTCTTTCGGGCCCGTCGTCGCCTTCGATCGGTACTGGGGGACCTGTCATGACCCTCTTTCGCCGTCATCCCGACGCGGCTACGCTTGGGCTGGCGATCCTCGGCGGCGCCGACCCGCGAGTCAGCGCGCACCTGGTGTCGTGCCCGAAGTGCCGCCAGGAGCGCGGCCGGATTGCCGCTCTCCTCGGCGCCGCCCGTGACGGCCTCGAGACCGCCATCGATGCTGAATTCGGTCCAGTCGAGCTCGAGCGCCAGCGGCAAGCCATTCTGCATCGCATCGCCAAGAGCGCAGGCAGAGCCCGGTTGCTGCGCTTCCCGAACGGGTCCGACCGGCCGCAACCGGCGCCACGGGCGAATGCCCGCTGGCTCGTCGCGGCCGCCGCGGCCGGCCTGCTCATCGGGGGCGCCGCCGGCCAACTGCCGTACCTGTTCACTGCCGCCCGCGATGCCGCCCCGTCCCTCGCGCCGGTGGCGGCCATGCCCGTCGTCAACCTTCGAACCGACGACCCGCTGCTGAGCGAGGTCGAGGCGGCCCTCGACCAGGACACCCGGGGCGAATTCGACGCGCTCGATGCGCTGACGCCCATCCACTACGAGACACGGTAGGTATCCGGTGCCATCACTGATTTTCAGAAAGGGCCTCGACCTCAAGCGCGAGGTCGCGGAGCAACTCGCCGCGAACTACCACAGCGCGCTCGTGGCCGACATCAAGGCGCGCGACTACCGGTATGAACACGGCCGGCTCACCGTGCATCTCGCCCGGGAGTTCGGTTTCTGTTACGGCGTGGACCGCGCCGTCGACTACGCCTATCAGGCGCGGCAGAAGTTCCCGGACCAGCGCGTGTTCCTCACGGGCGAGATCATCCACAACCCCCACGTGAACGACCGGCTGCGCAGCCAAGGCATTCGCTTCCTGTCAGATGACTGCGAGTCGTGGGACGCCTTGACTGCCAGTGACGTCGTGATTCTGCCGGCATTTGGCGTGACGGTCGAAGATCTCGTCCGGCTCGACGGCATCGGTTGCACGCTCGTCGACACCACCTGCGGGTCGGTGTTGAACGTGTGGAAAAACGTGAAGCGCTACGCGCATGAAGGCTTCACGTCGATCATTCACGGCAAGCACTGGCACGAGGAAACGCGCGCGACTGCCTCGCAGGCGGTGCAGATAAGCGGCGGACACTATCTGGTCGTACTCGACTCGGTCGAGGCGCAACTCGTCTGCGACTTCATCGGGGGCGCGCCCGACGACGGCGGCGCCGCGCGCGCCGCACTGCTGACACGCTTCCGCGATGCGTGCTCGCCGGGCTTCGATCCCGACTTGCACCTGGCGCGGATTGGCTGCGCCAATCAGACCACGATGCTCAGCACCGAGTCGTTTGCCATCGGCGAGATGTTTCGCGGGAGCATTCGCGCGCGCTACGGCGACACGGGCGTGCAAGAGCGCTTCCGCGCCTTCGACACCATCTGCAGCGCGACGCAAGACCGCCAGGATGCCGTCGTGGCCATGCTGGCGGCCGAGCGGCTCGACGCGATGATCGTCATTGGCGGCTACAACAGCAGCAACACGTGCAACCTGGCTCGCATCTGCGCCGCGGCGGTGCCGACGTACCACATTGCCGATCCCAGCGGCCTGTTGTCCCGCGACGAGATTCGTCACCGTGAGGTGCGGACCAAGCAGGAGATCGTGTCGCGGGACTGGCTTCCTTCCGGTGCCCTGGCCATCGGGCTCACCTCCGGTGCCTCGACGCCCGACAATCTCGTCGAGGCGGTCGTCCTCGCCTTGGCGGCCTTCGCGGACAATTCGTAGTGTTTACGCGTCCCTCCGCGTAAACAGCGCGCCCCGGCCGTCGTATTTCCCTCACAGCCTATGTCGCGCCATTCTCGCCTTCACGTACCCGTAGCCCTGGCCCTGTTGCTCCTTGTCGGCGCCGTCGGTACGGCTGAGGCGCAGAGCTTCAAGTGGTGGCAGGACGAGCGGTTCCAGCGCGAACTCGCCATGTCTGCCGAACAAATCACGCGTGTCGAAGAGATTTATCAGGGAGCGGGACCGGCTATGCGCTCACAGAAAGCCTCGCTCGACCGTGTGCAGGGCGAGTTGTCAAAGCTTGTCTCCGAAGGCCGGGCTGACGAGGCCACCGCCGCAGACCTCATCGCGAAGGTCGAAGCGGCGCGCGCGGAACTCGGCCGTACCCGAGGGGTCATGCTCTACCGGATGCGGCGCATCCTTACTTCCGATCAGCACGTCAAACTGAAGGTGCTCTTCGGAGAGCACGAACGCGACCGCCGGGGACATCCCCGTCCACAGCTCAAGCAGTGAAGGTGTACGAGTCCATGTCTATCGTTCGTGTTGTGTTCCTTCTGCTGATCGTGGCCGCGGCGCGTCCCGTTGCCGCACAGGAGCAGGATGACGCCCGCCACTCCGCCCTGGTACGCGAGGCGGTCGCGGGCGTGGCGCGCGAAAGCGTGATACCCCAGCCGCCCCGGGCCAGCGGGGCGACCGGGGGGCGCCAGCCCGCCGCGGGGGGGGCAC
>JANNEJ010000995.1:0-2094 GCA_031378585.1 Acidobacteriota bacterium
TCAGGATATCAGCCCTGACGTACAATTCATGAACGCTGCGGCGCCCGCGCCGCGCCATCAGTTCTCGCCATGATCGAGCCTCTGCACTGCTTCGCCGTCTTCAACGCACGCGCGTCCATTCAGCGATAGCGGCCGTTTGCAATGATTGCTGTCCTGACCGGCCTTGCTGCCGGCTTCTTCCATGTTCTGGTGGGCCCTGACCATCTGGCCGCTGTGGCGCCGCTGGCCGTCAGTCGCGAGCGCGCCGCGTGGCGCTCTGGCCTGGAGTGGGGCGTCGGGCACACGGCCGGTGTGATGCTCGTGGGCATGCTGCTGCTGGCCTTCCGCGAACTGCTGCCCCTCGACACCTTGTCGGCATGGAGCGAACGCGCCGTTGGCGCAGCCCTGGTAGCGCTTGGCGCATGGGGACTGTGGAGCGTGCGGCGGCCGCATGGCCACCGCCACGTCTCGGGCCGAGCGTCTTTCGTCATGGGCGCGATGCATGGAATGGCCGGCAGCTCGCATCTCTTTGGGGTGCTGCCGTCGTTGCTGTTTGCCTCGCGCGTGGACGCGGGCGTCTATCTGGCCGGCTTTGGCGTGGGCGCCATCGCGGCGATGACGGCGTTTGCGGCGGTGATTGGCTCTGTAGCGACGGCCTCCGGGCGCTCGAGCGCCTCGGTGCGGCGCACGATACTCTACGCCACGTCGCTGGCTGCCGTCGCCGTGGGCGGCGTGTGGCTCCTCGCGTAGTCGAACCTCCCCAGGCTAAGATCGCGGCGCGTGACAGTCCTTCGAGCATTGGTCCCGGGCGTGACGGCCGCGGTTGCGGTCATGCTGGCCGGCTTCAGTCTCGCCGACCTCATCGGTCAGGCTCTGCTGGCCGCGCGCGGACTGACGGGCGCAAGTCCGGTCTCGGGCGTGCCGGTCGCCATCGTGCTTGGCCTCCTGTTGCGCAATCTGCTGACGCTGCCGCAGACGCTCAACCCCGGACTGAAGTTCTGCACCACGACAGTGCTGCGCCTCGGCATCGTGCTCGTGGGCATCAAGTTGAGCATGGTGGAGATGGCGCGGCTCGGCGCGGCCGGCCTCCCGGTTGTCGTGGCAGCTATCGCTACAGGGCTGGTGTTCGTCACCTGGTTCAACAAGCGGCTTGGGCTGCCACCGCGGCTCGGCATCCTCATTGCCGCGGGCACGAGCATATGCGGCGTGACGGCCATCGTCTCAACTGCGCCGGCCATCGACGCCGACGAGCGCGAAGTGGCCTATGCGGTCGCCAACGTCGTGGCCTTCGGGCTGTTCGGCATGCTGGTGTACCCGTATCTGGCGCACGCGCTGCTGCCGGGGTCGGCGGCGATCGGGCTCTTTCTCGGCACCGCCGTCCACGACACCTCTCAGGTCGTGGGCGCGGCGCTGACCTATCGCCAGATCTACGCTGACGACGCCGTGCTACGCGTGGCCACGGTCACGAAGCTGACGCGCAACCTGTTTCTGGCGGTCGTCATTCCGATCCTCTCCTGGCTGCACCGTCGCGATGGCACCGGCGCCCACGGCGTCCAGAAGACCGCCGTGAACTGGCGATCGCTCGTGCCGTCCTTCGTGCTCGGATTCGTCGCCATGGCCGCGGTGCGATCGGTCGGCGACACGATGCTTGGTACCGGGCGGCTTGCCTATGGCGTGTGGGACCACGCTGGCTGGAGCGACTTGACGTCGATGTTGGGTGACCGCATCGGTGCTCAATGGTTACTCGGCACCGCGATGGCGGCTGTAGGCCTCAACACCAGATTCTCGGTGTTCAAGGGCGTGGGCCTGAAGCCGTTTGCCGTGGGCATGGCGGGCGCCCTCGTGGTCGGAGCCGTGGGATTTGTCATGGCGGCCGTCCTCGGGCGTTTCGTCACGCTCTAGCTCTCGAATGGACGGGGGCCGCGTTGAGGGCTGCGTGCGTTGTCCGATGGACTACGGCGCCGCCGGCAACCCCACGAGCGCCAGCAGCAGCGCGTCCACGCGTGCGTCAATCTCGCTGGCGGGTACGTCGAAGCCGTTGCTGATGAAGGCAAAGGCCAGGGGCTCGTCGGCCGTGGTGCGCACGTAGCCGGCAAGCGATCGCACGTTCGACAT
>JANNEJ010001017.1:0-2146 GCA_031378585.1 Acidobacteriota bacterium
GTCGGTGCCGGTCGAGGTCTAGTCGCCGGTCGTGGCGCGCGTGCGCAGCTCGCGCTCGGCCAGCAACCAGAAGTCGAGATTGCCGCCCTTCCCACCGTGTTCGAGTGCAAGGTAGTAGGCGCGGACCCGGATGTCCTCGTGAGTCACCGTGACCCGCGGCCGCTCGGGGGCAGCAGCCACCGGCGTGACGACGGGCGGCGCGGCCTTGGTGCGCAGCGCAACTTTGGCAGGTGCCGCGGTCTTGGCAGACTTGGCGGCTTTGGTGGGCGTTGCGACCTTGGTGGGCAGCGCGGCTTTGGCGGCTTTGGCGGCCTTCGGCGGTACAGCCAGCGTGACGGGGGTCGCGGGCTTGGCGAGCGCCGCGGTCTTGGCGGGGATGGTGGTCGTCGGGGTCTTCGGTTGAGGGGTCTTCTTTGCAGCCACGGGGTCGTCCTTCGAGAATGGTGGTTCGCATTGACGGCAACACGCCGTCTCTACACACTGATTCGTAGTTCCCTACATTATGGCACCAGGTGATGACCACGAGGTAACCGCCGCACGTGGCCCACGCGTGGTGCGCCGGCACATGACGCCGGCCGAGCGCCGGTGCGCGATGCCACGATTTCCGTGGAGCGACCTTGCCCTGGCGCCCATCAACGGCATGCTCGCCGCCGTGCCCGCCGTGGTGGTGGCCGGCCTGCCGCTGTATCTGGTGCTGTGGATGGCCGACGTCTACGACCCGGAAGGTTGGGCAGGCCTGGTCGGTGTCGGCGCGTTCGTCCTGGCCTGTGCCGCCGCCCTCTTCACGTCTCTTGGCGGCTTCCTGGGCACGCGCAGGCGCATCGACGACGACCTGCTCGACGACGAGGTCGAAGACCGGATCGTGCGGGTGTCAGGCGTCGTGGGCATCGTGGGCGAGCCTCCGGCCTTCTATCTGCGCCTCGACAGTGACGCGACCGACCGAGACGCGGGCGACAGTGACGCAAACGACAGAGCCGCAATCGACGACGGGGGCGGCAGCGGCAGCGAGACGATCGTCCTCAGAGGCGACTACCTCACACGGCTGCGACGCACGGGGTGCTTCCCCTCTACCGGGCTGCGCCTCATCCAGTTGCCGCGCTCGCGCGCCGTAGTTGGCATCCTGCCCATGGGCGAGACGCTGCCGATCGCCTTCGTCTCGGGCAGAGACCATCGCCCCACCGAGTTCGACGGAGAGCGGTCGGCGGTCGACTTCGACCGACTGCGCGCACTGTCTGGCTAGCGGCCCGCCGATGGACGCTTGCCGAGCGCCAGCAGATTCGCCGTGATCCGGTACGCGCCGGGCACGCCGTAGGGCAGTTGTCGGTGCAGGGCGTAGGCAAAATACGTGTAGGTGCCCTTGCCGTGCGTGGCCGTGAGCCATCCACCCCGCTGCGGCGCCTGGCCCTTGTCGAACGTGGCGAGCATCGGCGTGTAGGCCGCGTCCCACGTGCTGAAGAACTTCGAGCCACGCTGCTCCACCCAGCCGTCGAAGTCGGCCTTGGTGATGGCGTTGGGCCACCGGAAGGCCTGGTGCGTAGGCGCCAGAATCTCCACCGGCGAATCCTCTTCCGACACCTCTTCCGAGTTGCGCGGATTCTCGGCCTGGAACGGCGCGAACTGCGCGGGGATGAGTTCCGCCGTGTTGTAGAGCACGATCAGGTTGCCGCCGGTCTTCACGTAGTCGAGCAGGCGGGTGTTGTAGGTCTTCAGGTCTTCGCGCACGGCGTAGGCGCGCGTGCCGGTCATGATGGCGTCGTACTGCGCCAGGTCGCTCGACGCCAGCTCGCGTTCGCCGAGCAGCGTGACCTGCGCGCCGAGCTGCTGCAGGCCGAGCGGCACCGCGTCGCCCACGCCCATCACGTATCCCACCTTCAGATTCGGCAGCACCGTCACGTCGATGCCGCGCACCTCCACGGTGGACGGCCGATAGAGATAGCGCAGCTCGAGATCGCGCTGGTCGATGAGCTCGTAGCCCTCGCGATACACCTGCCCGGCGCTCGTGACGACCGCGGTCACCGTGTAGGGCTTCGCGTCGATGGTGGGGGCTTGGACGGTGAAGCGATAGCTGGCGCGTTCGCCCGTGAGAACGAACAAATACTTCCTGGTTTCAGATATGACGAAGTAAATGCAGGACGTTCCGGTGTAG
>JANNEJ010001026.1:0-8441 GCA_031378585.1 Acidobacteriota bacterium
CGAGCGGTTCGCGTTCGGCGAGCACCGGCACGGGACCCTCTGTGGGGGTGGGCGCCGCGGCTCGCTGATACGCGAACGCGCCGGCCAGAGCGGCGACGAGGGACGCGGCCAGGGCCAGTTCAGGCAGGCCGAGCGACACGCGCCGTCGATACCAGGCAAGGCGGGCCACCGGTGCTCCAGAGGGCGCGCCCGTGGAGGTCGGACGCGCGGTCTCACGCGTCGAGAGGCGCGCCGCGATCCCCGGCCACAGATCAGCGGACGGCGTGGCCGGTTGGTCGGCCCACGCATGAGCGCGCCCGCACAGGCGTTCGAGGTCGGCCACGATCGCCCGGCAGTCGGCGCACCCCGTCAGGTGATCGTCCACAGCGCGCAGGCCGGCGGCGTCCAACTCGGCGTCGATGTACGCCGACAACGCGTCGGACGGATGAGCGGTGATGCTCATGCGCGCGCCTCACGCGAGAGATGGCCGCGCAGGGTCATCCGCGCGCGGTGCAGTTGGGATTTCGAGGTGCCCACCGACACCCCGAGCAACGTGCCGATTTCCTCGTGCTTGTAGCCTTCCACGTCGTGCAGCACGAAGACGGTCCGGGCGCCTGGCGGCAGCCGGTTCACGGCCACGTGCAGGTCCATGCCGGCGTCCCAGCCGCGCGCCGCTTCGGTCGGTGCCGGCATTCTGGTGATGGCCTCCTCGCCGTCGGCCAGGAAGCGGTCACGCGCCGTGCCCAGCGTGCGGAAGCGCTCGATGATCACGTTCACCGCCAGGCGGTGCACCCAGGTGGCGAGCGACGAGTCGCCCCGGAAGCTGCCGAGCTTCTGCCAGACCCGGACGAAGATGTCCTGGGCGAGTTCGTCGGCGCTGTCGGCGCCGGCCATGCGACGGGCGAGGGCGAGGATGCGAGGCACGTGGGTTCGGTAGAGGCGCTCGAAGGCCGCCGCGTCCCCTGCAATCGCGCGGGCGACGTCGTCGGCCTCCGACTCGGGTCGGGAGTGAAAGGTTGAGGTCACACCGCGGTCCAGACGCTTCGGCTCCGTTACCCCGTTTGATGGTGGGGCGTGCCGTAGGGTTGGAACCGGGCTATTGCCCGGTCTTCGGCCGTGAGAAGTCCACCTTCGGCACTTCTTTGGCCTCGGGCGGGGCCTCGAAGAGCGGGTAGTCCTGGAACCGGAAGATGGCGTTGGTGACGTTGGCGGGGAACTTCCGCCGCGACGTGTTGTATTCCTGCACGCGCTCGTTGTAGCGCATCCGCTCGGTGGCGATGCGGTTCTCGGTGCCGGCCAGTTCGTCGGTGAGGCGGGCGAAGATGGCGCTCGACTTCAGGTCGGGATAGGCCTCGACCACCACCAGCAGGCGCGACAGCGCGCTCGACTGCTCGTTGGCGGCCTGCATCGTCTCTTGCGGCGTGCGGGCCCCGGCCAGCTTGGCGCGCGAGTCGGCGATGGCCTGGAACACGTCGCGTTCCTGCTGGGCGAAGCCCTTGGTGGTCTCCACCAGGTTGGGGATCAGGTCGCTGCGGCGCTTCAGTTGGTTCTCCACCTGGGCCCACTGCGCCTTCACGGCTTCTTCCTGGCTGACGAAAGTGTTGTACGAGCATCCGCTCGAGGCCGTCGCCACCACCAGCACCACTCCAGCCATCAGTACCTGTCGCATGATTCCTCCTCTGACCCCGTGCGCGCGGACCGTGCCCGTCGCGCCTACCACGATGCTCCGCCCCCGCCCCCGCCACTGCGGCCGCCGCCGAATCCGCCGAACCCGCCGCCCGACGATCCACCCCACGACGAGCCGCCACCCCACGAGCCTCCATAGTAGCCTCCGCCCCAGGGGCCCACGCCGCCGCGCCATGAGCGCTTTCGTCCACGCCCGCGCCGGTTGAGCAGCGGCAGCACGATGAAGAACACGACCAGGAGCAGCAACACCAGGCCCGGCGAGATGGGATCGCGCGTGTTGCGGGGCGCGTCGCGTACTTCGATGCCGGTGACCGTGACATTTCGTTCGGCGGCAATGCGCGCGATGACCCGCGAGGTTCCGGCCAGCAGTCCCTGGCCGTACTCGCCCTGCCGGAAGTACGGCGTCATTACGTCGCGGCTCGTCTCGCCGGCAAAGCCGTCGGTGATGGTCCCCTCGAGATCGTAGCCCACTTCCATCCACACCTGGCGGTCGTCGAGCGCCAACAGCACGAGCAGGCCGTTATCTTTGCCCTTCTCGCCAATGCCGCGTCCGCCGTTCTCGAACATCTTCGTCGCGTAGCTCCGCACGTCGGGCCATGGCTGGAACGTCTTCACGGTGGCCACGACGACCACGTCGCCACTGGCGGCGCGCAGCGCGCGAATCACGCGCTCGAGTTCCTGCGCCGACGCGCGGTCGATCACCTGTGCGAAGTCGTTGACTGGCGCGGTGAGCGCAGGCGGGGGCTCCTGCGCCCCGAGCGGCGTCGCGAGGGCGCTCCACGTGATCGCGAGGGCGAGGCCTGCCGCGATGCGCCAGGCCGCGCGCGTCAGGGTCACCGGTCGGGCCATTCGTCGACGTACCGCGCGAGTTGCTCGATGGCCGCGAGATAGGCGGGGAACAGCCGGCCGGCATCGACGCCGCTGCCGTCGGCATCCTGCGCCAGGTGCAGCGCATCGGACACTACTCTGGCGTCGAGCTGCAGGCGCTCGGCGGCCCACGCCGCCAGCGGCTGGTGCTCCCGCCGTTGGCCGTCGAGACGGGACAGCAGGCTCAGAAGGGAGCGGAACTCGGCTGCCGAGTCCACCACCACCCGGGCCACCTCGCGGGGGCCGCCGGCCGCCTCCATGTAGTCTTCCCGCACGTGCAGGAGCAGGCTGCGCACCTGGCCTTCGCAGGCGCGCCTGAGGTCGCCGGTTGTGACCACCATCCCGGCAAACGGGTCGTCGCCGAAGTGCGTGTCGTGGTTGGCGATGATCTCGCCAAACTCCACTGGGAACACGTCGAGCGAGCGTGCGAACTCGTGACGCGTGAGCAGCACGGGCGTGGCCGCGCCGGCGGTGCGCCAGCGCCTGGCGCGCGCCGCGCACGAGACCAGATCTGCCAGGTCGAGCGACCGTACGAGCGCCAGGCTGGGCTGGGGCGATACTGACGGCGCGTAGGTGACGAAGGCTTCCAGACGATTCCCGAAGATGCCTTGCAAGTCCACCAGCACGAGCGAGGCAACAGTCGAAGACGCAGCGGCCATGTCGTGATGTTACACGGTTCTGCGCACCGGTCAGCCGGCGCCCTGCCGCGAGCGCACGCGGTCGGCCGATAGAATGGAGGCAATGCGACTGCGCCAACTGAACATCGGCTGCTTTGGGGGCGGCACGGGCCTGCCCAGTCTGCTCGGCGGCCTCAAGAGCAACCCCTGGTTGCGGCTGAACGCCATCGTCACGACCTTCGACAGCGGCGGCAGTTCCGGTCAGTTGCGCGACGAGCTCGGCGTGCTGCCGCCCGGCGACGTGTTGCGGTGCGCACTGGCGCTCTCGCGTCACGAGGGCGAGGCCCGGCGAGTGCTGCTGTCGCGGCTGCCCATGCTCTTCGAGCACAAGAGGCTCGGCGGTCACACGGGCGGCAACCTGCTGCTGTCGATGATGGAGACCTACAGCGGGGATTTCCTGGCGGCCATCGATGGCCTCCGCGCGCTGCTCGGGTGCCAGGGGCGGGTGTGGCCGGTGAGCGTGGCGCGCGCGTCGCTCTGCGCCGAGCACGCCGACGGCGTCATCACGCGCGGCGAAGTCGAGGTCGATGCGTGGCAGACTGCCGGTCACGCCGTCACGCGCATCTGGCTCGATCCGCCCGCGCCGATCCACCCCTCTGTGGCCGAGGCCGTGCGCACGTTCGATGCGGTCATCATCGGACCGGGCAGCTTCTTCACCAGCCTGATGCCGACGCTGCTCGTGGACGGCGTACGCGAGGCCCTGCGTGACATGGCCGGCCCGATCGTGTTCGTGAGTAACCTGCTGACAGAAGGGCAGGGGATGAAAGACTTCACGGCCGGCGATGCGGTGGCGTGGCTGGAGCGCACGATCGAACGGCCGGTGGATCTGCTCGTGTTCAACACCGCGCGCATGCCAGTAGCGCTCCTGGCCAGCTACGCGTCGGAACATAAGCATCCACTGACGCTCGGTACCCTCCCGGCGCACACCACGCTGGTGGAAGCGCCGCTCTGGACGCGGGAAATCGCCCGTCACGACCGCCGCCGGCTGTCACACGCCGTGTGGAGCGTGCTCAGCACGAGAGTGCTGTGAGATGGCCCCACCCCTGTTGGGCCAGTCAGCGACCTGCGGACGTGAGATTGTCGTTACCGGCCGCGCCGTGAAGCCGCAGCATTCGCGGCTAGCCTCGGGACGCCTTGGCGGGCGGCCGACGTAGACGTTTCGCCGGTACCTCCGCGCGCGTCGTCGAGCGCCGCGCGAGCGCCGTCGCGATAATGCGCTGGAAGAGCTTGCCGGTGTCGCCGGTCTTCGCCGGCGGATTGCGACGCCACAGATCGGGTGTGTCCCCGGCCAGGATGTCGGCGAGATCCGCGCCCGGCGTCTTCACACTGAGCGGCGCAAACTCGGCGATGTCGAGCGGGCCAGACCACGCGTCCTTGTGTTTGATGAGCAGCCAGCTCGGCTTGGTGCTGTCACCGTAGCCCTTCGTGCGCACGAGCGCCCACGAGCCCTTCAGCTTGTAGCCGTCGAGGCGGAACTTGAGATCGCCTTTCCGCAGGGCGGCGTCGATGTCTGGCGACTCCGAGGTCCACGTGCCCACGTCCCACAGCATCACGACACCGGCACCGTAGCCCTCGGGGATCACGCCCTCGAACGACCCGTATTCCACCGGGTGGTCTTCGACCTGCATCGCCAGGCGCTTGTCGTTCCAGTCGAGAGATGGCCCCTTGGGCACGGCCCACGACAACAGCACGCCGTTGTGTTCGAGTCGCAGGTCGTAGTGGAGGTGGCTCGCCAGGTGCTTCTGGACGCAGAAGAAACGCTCGGCGCGCGTGCTGTCCAGTGCGGCGGGATCGCCGGCTGGCTCCGGGCTCCTGGTGAAGTCGCGCTTCTTCCGGTACTCGTCGAGTGGCATGGGTGGCGGGCTGCCGCGAAGGATACAATACGGCCTGCCTATGGCCAACCCGGGATCGACCGACACGGCGTTCTTCGGCCACCCGCGCGGGCTCTCCGTACTCTTCTTCACCGAGATGTGGGAGCGTTTCAGCTACTACGGCATGCGCGCGCTGTTGCTGCTCTACATGACGGCGCCGCTCGCGGCCGGCGGCCTCGGCTTCGACGCCGCGCAGGGCGGCGCGGTCTACGGGCTGTACACGTCCATGGTCTACATGGCCGCGCTCCCGGGCGGGTGGATCGCCGATCGACTCATCGGGCAGCGGCGCGCCGTGCTGTATGGCGGCATCATCATCGCGAGCGGGCATTTCAGCATGGCCTTCCCGTCGATGGTCACCTTCTACCTTGGCCTCGTGCTGATCGTGATTGGCACGGGGCTGCTCAAGGGCAACGTCAGCGTGATCGTCGGCCAGCTCTACACGGCCGAGGATCAGCGCCGCGATGCGGGCTTCTCGATCTTCTACATGGGCATCAACCTCGGCGCCTTCCTGGCCCCGCTCGTCTGCGGCTACCTGGGACAACGCGTCAGCTGGCACGTCGGCTTTGCCGCGGCGGGCGTCGGCATGGCGATTGGCGTCGTGCAGTACCTGCTGGGCGGTCGCCACCTCGGCGACAAGGGTCTGCATCCGGTACCTGCCGCCTCGCCCCAGGCGGCCGCGGCGCTGCGGTCGACCGCCACGCTCTGGGGCGGCATCGTCGTGGCCGCGATGGCTATTGTCGGCATTGGCGGCTACACGGGCGCGCTGCCGATTACCGCCGTAGGCGTCGCCGACGCGGCTGGCGTAGGACTGCTGCTGTCGACGGTGATCTTCTTCGGCTGGCTCTTCACGAGCGGCGACTGGACGCCGTCCGAGCGCAAGCGCCTCGTCGTCATCGCCGTGCTGTTTCTCGCGTCGGCGCTCTTCTGGTCGGTGTTCGAACAGGCGGGTTCCACGCTGAACCTCTTTGCCGATCGCAGCACGCAGAACGAGCTCTTCGGTCTGCCGTTTCCTAGCAGCTGGTTCCAGTCGCTCAACTCGTTCTTCATCTTCACGCTGGCGCCGGTGTTTGCGTGGGTCTGGCTGTCGCTCGCCAGACGCGGCTCGGAGCCGTCGAGCCCCGCGAAGTTCGTGGTGGCCCTGGTCTTTGTCGGGCTGGGTTTCGTCATTCTGGTGCCGGCGGCCGGCGTGGCTGAACAGGGCGGGAAGGTGAGTCCGCTCTGGCTGACCGCCACCTACCTGCTCCACACGATTGGCGAGCTGTCGCTCAGCCCCGTCGGCCTGAGCGCCATGACACGGCTGGCGCCGGCGCGTATTGCGGGGCTCGTGATGGGCGTGTGGTTCCTGGGCACGTCGGTTGGCAACTTCCTGGGCGGACGGACGGCTGGCTTCTACGAGTCGATGTCACTGCCGACCCTGTTCGGCACGGTGGGTGGCTTCGCGATTCTCGCGGGCCTGGTGCTGCTGGTCTTCGTGGTGCCGATGCGCCGGCTGGTCGGCGCCGAACCTGTGCGCGAGGCGTAGCTGGTCCTCCTGCTCTCGACCTACGATCTTGGCCGTCAGCCGGTGGGGCTGGCGCTGCCGGCGGCGTGGCTACGCCGAGCCGGACTCGGCGTGCGGGTTCACGATCTGTCAATCGATCGCTTGCCTGACGATGCCCTGACCGGCGTTTCGCTGCTGGCCGTGTCGTTGCCGATGCACACCGCCACGCGTCTGGCGCTGCCGGTTGTCGCGGAGCTGCGCCGGCGCCTGCCCACGGTGCCCATCTGCGCCTACGGACTCTACGCGCCGCTGAACGACGCGCGCCTGCGCGAGGCGGGCGCCACGTCGGTGTTCGGCCCCGAGTGCGAAGAGGAACTCGTCGCGTTGGCGCGACTGGCGACCGGTGGCGGGATGCCAACGGCCCACGTGCCCGGGGGGCGGCCCGCGCCCGTCCGCTCGACGACCGTCCCCGATCGCCAAGGCTTGCCGGCGCTCGAGCACTACGCGCAGCTTCAGTGGCCCGACGGCCGGACCAGTATCGTCGGGGTCGTCGAGGCCACGCGCGGGTGCAAGCACCTGTGCCGGCATTGCCCGGTCGTGCCCATCTACCAGGGCCGTTTCTTCGCCGTGCCGATCGAGGTCGTGCTGGCCGACATCCGCGCGCAAGTCGCGCAGGGGGCAGGGCACATCACGTTTGCTGATCCCGACTTCTTCAACGGCCCCACGCATGCCGGGCGCATCGTCGATGCGCTGCACCGCGAGTGGCCGACGTTGACCTACGACGTCACGATCAAGGTGGAGCATCTTCTTCGTCACGACGCCCTCTTGCCGCGGCTGCGCGATACAGGGTGCGCATTTGTCACCTCGGCCGTCGAGTCGCTCGATGACCGGGTGCTTCGTGCGCTCGACAAAGGTCACACCCGTGCGGACGTGGCCGCTATGGCGGCGCGCTGCCACGCGCTGGGGCTGGCGCTGTCGCCGACGTTTGTGGCCTTCACGCCGTGGACGACGCGGGCGGGTTACCTCGCGTTTCTCGACGACGTCGACGCGCTGGGGCTGGTCGATCACGTGGCGCCGGTGCAGTGGACGCTGCGGTTGCTCGTCACGCAAGACTCAGGCCTGCTGGGGCTCGACGACATCCGCGCCGTGGTCGGCCCCTACAATCCTGCCACGCTGACGCATCCATGGGCGCACGCCGACGAGCGCGTCGATGCATTGCAGCGCGACGTGATGCAGCTTGCGGGCGTGTCGCAGCGGCGTACCCGCCGCGCCACCTTCGACGCGATCCGGGCGCGGGCCGCCGCCGACGTGGCCGGAGCGCCTGGCCCCCGCCCCGTGCTGGTCTCGCGCTCGTCGATTCCCTACCTGACCGAGCCTTGGTACTGTTGAGCGGAGCCCAGCGAAGGGCAGGTGGCCCTTCTATGATCGCGCGTGTGCTCCTCTTCTCCACAACGACTGGCTATCAGGTCCGCGCGTTTGACGAGGCGGCGGCGGCCCTTGGGGTGGAGCTGCAGCTGGCGACGGATCGCTGCGATCAGCTCGACGACCCGTGGCGCGACCGCGCGATGGCGGTGCGTTTTCACGAACCGGCGCTGGCCGTCGATGCCATCACGGCGTGGGCCGCCTCGGCGCCGGTCAACGGCGTGCGGGCCGTGGGCGACCGCCCGGCCGTGAGGGCGGCCGCCGTGGCCGAAACGCTGGGCCTGCCGTGGCACTCGCACGCCTCGGCGCAGGCCAGCCGCAGCAAGCTGCGCACCCGCCAGCGGCTGCGCGACGCCGGGCTTCCCGTGCCGGACTTCGGCGTGGTCGCCGCCGAGCGCGACCTGGCGGCGTGGGACGACCGCGGCCCGGTGGTCGTCAAGCCGGGCGGCCTGTCTGGGA
>JANNEJ010001037.1:0-1506 GCA_031378585.1 Acidobacteriota bacterium
ATGGTCATCGTGAACAACCCTGGTGACTGGGCCACGGTGTACGCGCCGCTCCTGCACGCCGAGTGGCATGGCTGCACGCCGACGGATCTGATCTTCCCGTTCTTCCTGTTCATCATGGGCACGGCGATGGCGCAGGCAGAACCCGGGCGCGCGGCGGCGTGGGTGGTGTGGCGGCGCGGCGCGGCACTCGTCGGCCTGGGCCTGTTCATGGCGGGCTTCCCGTTCTTCAACCCCGCCCGCTGGCGCATCCCCGGCGTCCTGTTTCGCCTTGGCGTCTGTTACCTCGCGGCCGCCTTCTCGTGGCGTGCGCTCGCGGTACCCGGCGACGCGCTGGCCGGGGTGCGCCGCGCGGCGCTCGCCGCCACGGCGTGCCTGCTGGCCTATTGGGCCCTCATCGCGCTCGTGCCGCCGCCGGGCGGCGTGGCGGGCGACCTCACGGCCGACGGTAACCTTGGCGCGTGGCTCGACCGCGCCATCTTCGGTTCGCACTTGTGGAAGACGCGGTGGGATCCCGAAGGCCTGCTCAGCTCGTTGCCCGCGGTCGGCACGACGCTCATAGGTATCACGGCCGGGCTCTGGATTCGCGCCGCCCGCCCGCGGTCAGGCGCGCCGGCCCTCGTTGTGGCAGGCGCAGCGGCCGTCGTGGCCGGACTGATGTGGGGCACAGTGTTCCCGATCAACAAGTCGCTGTGGACGAGTTCCTATGCGCTGTTCACCGGTGGCGCCGCGGCGTTTGCGCTCGGCGTACTGCACCTGTGGCTCGACGACGGGCGGGCGTCTGCCCTCGGGCTGCGCGTCACCGAGCCGCTCGTGGCGATGGGACGCAACGCGCTGCTGCTCTTCGTGCTGTCAGGACTTGTGGCCAAGTCGCTGATTCTGCTGCGGGTCGGCGCTGGGCCTGAGGCCGTCTCGGCGCAGCAGTGGATCTACTCTGGGGCATTCGCGCCCCTGGCGGCGCCCAAGGTCGCCTCGCTGCTCTTCGCGTTGGCAAGTCTTGCGGCGCTCTACGTGCTGCTGGCATGGCTGCACCGGCGACGGTGGTATTGGAGCGTATGAATCGGATGGGCAAGCGGTCGGTCGCGGTGATTGGGGCTGGAGTGTTCGGCGCGTGGAGCGCGCTGCGGCTCGCGCGGGCGGGATGGCAGGTCACGCTCGTGGACGCCTACGGGCCCGCGAACGGTCGCGCCAGTTCGTCGGACCACTCGCGGGTGATTCGCGCCGGCTACGGGGCTCTCGACATCTACACGCGCTGGGCGACCGAGTCGCTGGCCGAGTGGCACTGGCTGTCGGCCAAGACCGGCGAGTCGCTCGTCGTCGAATGCGGCGCGCTGTTCCTCGGCGACACCGGCAGCGCGCACCTCGACGACACCGCGCGCACGCTGTCGGAATCCGGCGTGGCACACGAGCGGATGGACGCCTCGACGGTGGCGCGCCGCTATCCGCAAATCGGCGTCATCGGCCTCGGCGACGGGGTGCTCGAGGCCCGCGGCGGCGTGTTGCGGGCAC
>JANNEJ010001039.1:0-2501 GCA_031378585.1 Acidobacteriota bacterium
ATAATCTGATGAGATTCACCGCCACCCTGATCCCCGATGGTGAGACCAGGACCCGCGTGGTGGTCGACGTCGAAGGCAGCCGGGACGGGAAATGGGGTGACATTGAAGCCCGGCTCCAGAAGGCCAGGGAAATCCGCGCGCTGTATCTCGCCAGCATGGCCGAAGCGGTCGATTCGACCCTCGAGGGCCGCGCCTATGACATGACCGCGACCTATCCGCAGCTGATGTCGGCAACCGCGATGCAGTCGTACTTGACGGCCGCCGCCGAGATCAGCCGTCTGGCGGTGGGCGACAAGACGGCGACGGCGCGCGAGGCCACCTACCCGGTCTCGCGGTGGACCTCGCAGCGCGAACACGTCGAGGGCGCGCCCCACGGCACTCGCGGCGGGCTCTCGGTGACGCATACGTTTCCGGCCGACGGCGACTACCGCTTCCGCGTGTCGTTCTACCACGAGACGACCGGTGCGCTCTACGGCAACGGCCGTGCTGCGCTGCACACGGCCGAGATGCCCGAGCAAGTCGAGATCTCGATTGACGGCGCGCGCGTGGCGCTGCTCGATGTCGACCGGTGGATGAACAGCTCCGACCCAGACGGCGTCGACTTGCGTACCGAGCCGGTGGCCATCACGGCAGGCCCCCACCAGGTGTCGGCTGCCTTCGTGCGCCGGTTCGAAGGTCCGGTGCAGGACCTCATGTCTCCGCTCGAGTGGTCGATTGCCAGCACCAGCATCGCCGACGCCTACGGCTTCACCACCCTGCCGCATCTGCGGGACATGGCGATCACCGGGCCGTTCGAGACGACGGGCGTGTCCCCGACGCCGAGCCGCGCGAAGATCTTCATGTGCGAGCCGGCCAACGAGGCACAGCAGACCGGTTGCGCGCACCGGATCGTGTCGACGCTGGCCTCGCAGGCCTTCCGTCGCCGCGCGAGCGAACGTGACGTCAACGCGCTCATGGGGCTGTACCGCAAGGGGCTGGCCGACGGCGGCTTCGAAGAGGGCGTCCGCATGGCGCTCGAAGGCATTCTCGCGAGTCCGCGCTTCGTGTTCCGATTCGAGGATCGGCCGGCGACGTCCAAGGCCGGACAGGCCTACGCCCTTGGCGATCTCGACCTGGCCTCGCGGCTGTCGTTCTTCTTGTGGGCGTCGGCGCCCGACGCGGAACTGCTGCGGGTGGCCGAGGCTGGCCGGTTGGCGCGTCCCGCGGACTTCGACGCGCAGGTCGCCCGCATGCTCGCTGACCCGCGGGCCGACGTACTCGGGGCGCGGTTTGCGGGACAGTGGCTGCGGCTGCAGGATCTCGACAAGATCAATCCCGATGTGCGCTTCTATCCCGACTTCGACGAGCAGCTCAAGACGTCGATGCGTCGCGAGACCGAGACGTTCTTCCGCCAGATCCTTCGCGACAACCGGCCCGTGACCGATCTCTTCACGGCCAACTACACCTTCGTCGACGAGCGGCTCGCCAAGCACTACGGCATTCCCGGTGTCGTGGGCGCACAGATGCGGCGCGTGACGTATCCCGACAACCGGCGCCGCGGCATCCTTGGGCATGCCAGCGTGCTCACGCTGACCTCGGAGGCGGAGCGCACCTCGCCCGTGCTGCGCGGCAAGTGGGTGATGGAGGTGCTGCTCGGGACACCACCGCCCGCGCCGCCGCCAAACGTCCCCGCGCTCGACGAGACGCCCGAGTCCGAAGGCGGCCGCCTGCGCACGGTCCGCGAGCGGATGGAACAGCACCGCAAGAATCCCGCGTGCATGTCGTGCCACCGGATGATCGATCCGATCGGGCTGGCGCTCGAGAACTTCGACGTCACGGGCGCGTGGCGCATCAAGGACAACGGGATGCCCATCGACCCGGTCAGCGCGCTGTACGACGGCACGCCCCTCTCGAGCGCGGCCGACCTGCAACAGGCGCTCATGAAACGATCGGGCGTGCTCGTGCAGAACTTCGCCGAGAACCTGACCATCTACGCGCTTGGCCGCCGGCTCACGCCGGGAGACATGCCGATGGTGCGCCGCATCGTGCGCGAGGCCGCCGCCGACAACGACACGCTGTCGGCCTTCGTGCGCGGCATCGTGAAGAGCCCGGCGTTTCGCATGAAAGCCACCGACGTGGCGGCGCCCACGACCGTGGCGGCTCCGCCGCAGTAGTTCGACGGACTGAGACGAAGGGGAGATGAGAATGGCGTTCATCACTGGGAAGCACGTGGCGCGACGGACGATGTTGCGTGGCCTGGGGGCCACCGTGGCGCTGCCGTTCCTCGACGCGATGGTGCCGGCGCGCGGTCTGTTTGCCGGCACGGCCGCGGCCGCATCGCTCGACCGGCCGCGTCTGGTCTGCATCGAGATGGTGCACGGCTCGGCCGGCAGCAGTCCGTGGGGCGCGGCTCAGCACCTCTGGTCGCCGGTGGCCGCCGGAGCCGACTTCGACCTGGGTCCGACCTCGCTCAGCCCGCTCGAAGGCTTCCGGAACTACACCACCATCGTGAGCGACACCGA
>JANNEJ010000036.1:0-3594 GCA_031378585.1 Acidobacteriota bacterium
GGCCTCGGAGCTGATCTCGGCCACGACCGCCGGCTCCTGGCCCGCGGTCGAGAGCCGGATGCTGGCGGCCCGTTCCGTCTCACCGACCAGTTGCGGCATGTACGCGATCCTCGGGCCGGCCGAAAGCCACAGCCGCACCGTGCGTTGGCGGCGCGACGAGGTGCCGGGCCGGGGGTCCTGACCGAGCACGCGGCCCACCGGAACGTCGGCGCTGGGGCGTTGTGCCGTGTCGACGCGAACGTGGAGATCTTCGCCTGACAACCGCGCCGACGCGTCGCCGAGCGTGGTTCCGATCACGTCCGGCACCATGACCTCGCGCGCGCGGACAGCCACCTGGACCGCCACGGCAGCAAACCCCAAGTAGGTTGCCAGCAGGCCGCTCGCGATGAGCAGCAACCGGCCCAGATTCCACACTCGTCCGCCCCACGCCATGCGCGATCGTTCACTGTACAACAGCGGCTGGGAAGGCACCAAGGCCCTGGCCCTCGCTCTGGCGCACGAGCACCGCGCCGAAGTAACACTCGAGCCCGTGGCGGACCGGGTCGGTGACGAGCCGGCCGGCCGCATCGCTGCAGGCAGCGAGCGCGGCGGCGTCCGGTCCCGCGGCAACCGGCCTTAGTGCGAAGGCCGGCGCGACCTCGAGGAACCGCGTCACGACATCGGTGTTCTCGTCTGGTTCACTCGAGCACGTGGTGTATGCAAGGCAGCCACCGGGCCGGACCACGGCGCTGGCGCGCTGCAGCAGATCGAGTTGGCCGGCGGCGAACCGGCCCAGGTCGCCAGCCGTACGCCGCCACTTGATGTCCGGGTCGCGCCGCAACGTGCCAAGCCCGCTGCAGGGGGCGTCCACGGCGACCACGTCGAATCCCGCCAGGAACGGCAGGGCCGCGCGGTCATCGAGATGCACGATCGCGGCGCGCGCGTGCGCCCTCGCGACCGTGTCGGCGAGCAGCCGCACCCGGCGGGCCCGCACATCGGCCGCGACGACGAAGCCTGCCGGGCCAGCCGCCGCGACGTAGGCGAGCGTCTTCCCACCGGGTGACGCACAGACGTCGAGCACTCGCGCGCCGGGCCGTACCGGCGCCACGAGAGCGGCCAGCTGCGAGCCTTCATCCTGGAGGAAGCAGGCGCCGCTCGTGAACGGCGGGGTGCCGAGTGGGTTCCCGTCCAGGACCACCAGTCCCCACGGCGCATAGCGGCACGCCTCGGTCGCGACGCCGTGCTCCGCAAGCGCGGCCGCCACCACGGCGCGGTCGGGCGCGACCAGCGGATTGACGCGCAAAGTCATGGGCGCGGGCGTGTTGTTGAATGCCAGCCACGCGTCGACGTCCTCACGCGATCGCCGCTCGAGCCAGCGCCGTACCAGCCACACCGGATGGGATGTGACCCGCGCCGTCGCCTCGGCGTCGTCGGCGTCGGGCGGCGGCGTGCCTCGCTCGCCCCGCGCGATCTTTCGGAGCACGGCGTTCACGAGTCCAGTGGCGCTCGACTTCTTCGCCGCCCGCACGAGTGCGACCGCGTCGTCCACCACCGCCGAGGGCGGCACGCGGTCGAGATAGAGGAGCTGATACGTGCCCAGACGCAACGCCGTGAGCACCTCAGGATCGAGCTTGGTCAGCGCGACGCGGCAGAGCGGCGCGACGACCGCGTCAATGGCGCCTTGCCACCGCAGGGTGCCAGTGACGAGTTCGCGCAGCAGGGACTCATCGCGGGAATCGTTGATGTGCCGGCGCGCCAGCTCGATGGCGCCGTCAAGGTCTGCGCGGCCGCCGGCCACAGCGACGAGGGCGTCAAACGCGGCGCGACGCGCTGGGGCGATCACGCGGCCTCGAATGCCGAGCCCGGCGTCACCACCCGGCCCGACAGGAAGTCAGCCGCCGCGAGCCGACGCCCGCCTTCCGCCTGCAACTCGAGCAGGCGCACAACGGCGCCGTCACCAGCCACCACGTCGATCCCCGCAGGACCAGCAGCGAGAACGGTGCCGGGTTCGGCGGGGGAGGCGCCAGCGACCCGCGCACTTCGGTGAAGGATCACGCGCTGGCCGTCGAGCCGCGACGAGGCGTGAGGCCACGGGTGCAGCCCGCGAATCTGGTCGTGAATCGCGTGTGCAGGTCGCCGCCAGTCGATGGGACTGTCGGCGCGCGTGATCTTGGCAGCGTAGGTTGCGGCCTGGTCGTCCTGGGGCGTCTCGGGCACCGGTCCAGCGGCCAGTCGGTCGATCACCTTCACGAGCAGGAAAGCGCCAGCGACGCTGAGCGCTGCTTCTACCTCGGAGCTGATCGCATCCGGGCCAATCGGCACTACGACGCGGTCGAGCATCGGCCCCGCATCGAGGGCGCGCACAACGCGCATGATGGTCACGCCGGTGTCGCGCTCACCGGCCATGACCGCGCGGTGGACCGGCGCTGCGCCGCGGTAGCTCGGCAGCAGCGACGCGTGGACATTCACGATGCCCGCCGGCGGGAGCGCGAGCAGCCAGTCGGGCAGGATCTTCCCGTAGGCCGCCACGACGCCAAGGTCCGCGCCCCATGCAGCGAGTGCCTCGGATACTCCCTGGTCCGACAGCTTGGCCGGTTGCACTACGGGCACGCCCAGTCGGTCGGCCGCGGCGGCCACCGCGCCCCGGGAGACGCGTTGGCCGCGGCCCCGCGGCCGGTCAGGCTGGGTGACGACGCCCACCACGGTGTGGCGCGAGGCGGACAGCGCGTGCAGCGTCGGCACGGCGAAGTCCGGCGACCCGAAGAACAGGATCCGCACGCCGCTACCAGCGTCCCGCGCGTTCGAGCTTGCGCACCTTGCGCAGAATCATCGCCCGGCTGAGACCGCGCAGCCGGTCAACGAAGAGCCGCCCGTCGAGGTGATCCATCTCGTGCTGCAGCGCGCGCGCCAGCAAACCGTCGCCCGCGACCGTGTGCGGCTGGCCGTCGCGATCGAGCGCGTGCACTTCCGCGCGCGCAGATCGCGCGACCGTGGCTGTGAATCCAGGCACGCTCAAGCAGCCCTCTTCTTCGAGCTGCATGCCGTCACGCGCGCCCCACGAGGGATTGACGCACACCCGCAGCGAATGCGGGTCGCGTCCGCCGCTGATGTCGACGACAAAGAGACGCAGGCTCTCGCCGATCTGCGGTGCCGCCAGACCCACGCCCCGCTCGGCGTACATCACCGCGACCATTTCGTCGATCAGCATCTGGATGTCAGCGGTGACGGCAGCGACGGGCTGCGCAGGGGCGCGGAGTGCCGCGGCGCCGTAGCGCAGAACGGAACGGGCCACCTGTCAGTCAACCCGGGGCGCCCGCGTCAGGCGCGCGCCCACGACGGCGCCGGTCGCGCCCATGTGGCGCTGCACGAGCGCCACTGAGTCAGCCCCGAACCGCTCGAGCACGGCGTCGGCGAGCACGAGCGCGACCATGGCCTCGGCCACCACGGCGGCCGCCGGTACGGCGCACACGTCCGACCGTTCAATCGCCGCGGGCGCGGGCTCCATGGTCGTCAGATCAACCGATCGGAGAGGTTGCATCAGCGTGGCGATTGGCTTCATGTAGCCCACGACGCGCACGTCTTCGCCGTTTGTGACGCCGCCCTCGAGACCACCGG
>JANNEJ010000063.1:0-4105 GCA_031378585.1 Acidobacteriota bacterium
CTCAGAGCAGCGACCCAAGATCGGCGACGGCGGCAAGTCGACGACGACGGCGATCTTTCCGGTGGCCGGTGAGTACCTGCTGCGTGCGCAGGCTAATGACAACTCTGGCGAAGGCGGCGGCGGGTTTCAGTGCTGCTGGACCAACGCCTACGTGAAGGTCACGATCAAGTAGCGCCCGGTCGCACGGTAGCGAGCTCGGCAAGTCCAAGCCGGTCGGCATCAGCCGACCGGCTTTTTGATTTCGCGCGGGCTCGATTCTCCAAGTCGTCGAATTGTCTTCTGATGTAGATGCGATCTGGCAATGCGAACAAGCGTTCAAGCTCATACAGGCCCGTATCTATTGATCTTTTCGTCGATCCGTCGTTGACTCTCGCCCGTCACACTTGTAGCCTTTCAAGTGCGCGGGTCCAACCCTGGTCCACATGCACCCGACTAGGCGTATCCGCATTTCTTGGAGGTCTTGAGCATGTCGAGTAGAACCAGGCGAGCGCTGACGCTGTGCCTCGCATTTGTAGGGGCCGGCATTCTGTCGTCGCCCGCCTTCGCGCAGAGCGCCATCAGCGGTGTCGTGAAAGACGAGTCGGGCGCCGTCATGCCCGGCGTTTCGGTGGAAGTGGCGAGCGATGCCCTGATTGAGAAGGTGCGCTCGGCAGTCACCGACGAAAACGGCGCCTATCGCATGATCGACCTGCGCCCTGGCAAGTACCTGATGACGTTCACCCTGCAAGGCTTCAACGTCATCAAGCGCGACCTCGACCTGCCGTCCAACTTCGTGGCGACCATCAACACCGACCTCAAGGTCGGCACGCTGCAGGAATCCGTGACGGTGTCGGGCCAGTCGCCGCTCGTCGACGTGCAGAGCAACGTAAAGCAGCAAGTGCTGTCGCGCGACGTGCTCGACGCGGTGCCGACCGCGCGCACCATCCAGGGGCTCGGCCAGCTCGTGCCCGGCGTGACGTTCAATCAGCCCGACGTCGGTGGCTCGCGCGCCATGCAGCAGACCTACTTCTTCGTGCGCGGCACCGGGTCGGCCCAGACCATCGTGATGGTCGACGGTCTGATGACCAACGGCCTCATGGGCGACGGCGCCGTCAACGCCTATCACAACGAGGCGATGACGCAGGAAGCCGTCTACATGACCTCGGGCGGCAACTCCGAGACGATGACGGCCGGCGTGAACCTGAACCTCGTGCCCAAGGACGGCGGCAACCGCTTCGCCGGCGGCGTCAAGTACGCCAAGAGCCCCGCCGACTGGCAGGGCAACAACCTCAGTGACGAGCTGAAGTCGTTCAACGTGCGCGCCGTGGACCGGGTTGCGAACTTCTACGAGTTCAACCTGGAACAGGGCGGTCCCATTCTGAAGGACAAGCTGTGGTTCTTCGGCGCCTACCGCAAGGCCCGTTACGACAAGCCGATTGCCAACACCTTCGACCTGCCGGCCGGCGTGCCTGCGCCCCAGGGCTTTGCGCAGTGCTTGTCTGGTGCCATCAGCTGCGAGCAGGGCATTTCGCCCGAGAAGATGGACAACCCGGTTGCCCGCTTGACCTGGCAGGTGTCGCAGAAGAACAGGTTCGCGGTGTACTACGACCGCGCGCTGCGCCTGCGCGCCGCCGCGATGGGCAACGCCACCGACCCAAAGACCGCATCGGTGGTCTGGAACACGCCCATCTTTGCGACCGGCTCGGCCAAGTGGACTTCGACGCTCTCGTCGAGTCTGCTGTTCGAGGGCGGCTTCTCGTTCAACCGCGAACGCTACGACAACCTCTACCAACCCGGCATCTTCGCCGAGCGCAACACGCCCGAGTGGTTCCGCAACGTCCGCAAGAACGACGTCAGCACGGGCCTGCTGTGGAACGCCTCGTCGGCGCAGCTGGGCAACTACCCTGACCGCTACACCTTCTCGACGGCGATCTCGCGCGTCACGGGCGCCCACAACGCCAAAGTGGGCGCGCTCTTCGGGTCGGGCATCTTCCGCCGCTACAACAACGCCAACGCCGACCTGTACCAGACCTACAACAACGGCGTGCCGCTTCAGGTGACGGTGCTCAACACGCCGCTCGAAGTGCAGGAGAACATGGACGGGCAGTTTGCCGTCTACGCGCAGGACTCCTGGCGCCTGAACAACGTCACGCTCAACTACGGGGTGCGCTACGACCGCGTCGCGCAAAGCGTAGTGGGGCAGCAGGCGCAGATTGGCCGGTTCGCAAACTCGCCCGCCTACGGCGACATCGCGCTGCCGACCTGGTCGGACTTTTCGCCACGCACGTCGGTCGTGTGGGACATCTTCGGCAACGGCAAGACGGCCATTCGCGGCGGCGTCAACCGCTTCATGACCGCGATGACCACCGGGTTCGCGGCGCTCTACAGCCCCACGGCCCTCACCACACAGGCCCTGGCGTGGAACGACCTGAACGGCGACGATATCGCGCAGGGCGAGCGCGGATGCACGTTCGGCACGGCCGGCTGCGAGATGAACTTCGGGCAGCTGCCGGCCAACTTCGGCATCCGCGCCCTCGCCACGCCCGACCAGGACATTCAGCGCCCGGGCCAGTGGTCGTTCAACCTGGGCGCCACCCAGGAACTGTTCAACCGGGTCACCCTGACGGCCGAGTGGTATCACAACCGCTTCACCGACATCACCGAGCGCAACAACGTGCTGCGTAACTTCGACAGCTACGTCCCCGTGTCGGTGCAGAGCCCGCTCGACGGCACGGCGATCACGGTGTTCAACGTGAAGCCCGAGTTCGCGACCGCGGTGCAGAACGTCGATGCCAGCGACTCTGACATCTCGCGCATCTACAACGGCTTCGAACTGGGGTACAGCGCGCGGCTGCCTCGGGGGGCGCGCGTGTTCGGCGGCTTCAACCTGGAGCGCACGCTCTCCAACGTGTGCAGCGCCGGCACCGACCCGAACTTCACGCTCTACTGCGATCAGAGTCAGAGCGGCATTCCCTGGAACAAGCAGTTCAAGCTGGCCGGCACCTATCCGCTGCCGTTCTGGGGTATCACGGCGAGTGCCGCCGTGCAGAGCCTGATGGGCTATGTGGTGGGCACGGAAGCGATCCCCTACGGTGTGTTCACGTTCGGCACGGGCTTCGCGCAGCCGAACGGCCAGGCTGCGTTCTGGCAGGTGTCGCGCACCACGCGCTATCCGAACACGCCCTGCTCGTTGCCCTGCCGTCCGGGCGAACTGGTCATTCCTAATCTGAACACGGCCACGCTGAACGTGCCGCTCGTGGCACCGCAGACGCAGTTCATGCCGCGGATCAACCAGGTCGACCTGTCGCTCAGCAAGTCGGTCACCTACCGCAACTTCCGGTTCGTGCCGAAGTTGGACGTGTTCAACGCGACCAACTCCGACCGCTGGTCGGCGGTGACCACCGCGCAGTTCGGCACGGCCACCTATCTGCAGCCCTCGACGATCCTGCAGGGCCGCCTGATTCGCCTGAACATGGACGTGAGCTGGTAACGTGTTCCTGGCGGGCCTCGGGGCGCTGATCCCGGGACCGCACAGCACGACACCGCAAAGGGGCGGGCCGCCATGGCTCGCCCCTTTGTCTTTGGATGTCACAGGGCCTGTCACCGTGACACCGGGGGATATACTCAAAACTGAGATGTACGCAGGAATCGCGACATCGTCGCGGCGGTTGTGCGGGGCGCTCGCGCTGGCCGCGGCCATCTGCGCGCCGGTCGCAGCCGCCCAAGACGGCGTTCGCGATCTTGCTGGCAAGCCCACGCACCCTCTCACGGTCACTGCCGGAACCGTAGCGACCGTGCTGGTCTTCACCGCCGTCGATTGTCCGGTCTCAGGCCGCTACGCCCCAGAGTTGCAGAGGCTGCGTGACGCGTATGCCCCGCGTGGCGTGCGCTTCTGGCTCGTTTACCCCAATGCCGGCGACACCCCGGCTGCCGCGCGCGCGCACGCCGACGCCTTCAGCTATGCCATGCCGGTGGTCCTTGATCCACGAGGGGCGCTTGTTGGTGCCGCGAGTGTCTCGGTCACCCCGGAAGCGGCCGTGTTCGATGCCACCGGCCGGCTGGTGTATCACGGCCGCATCGACGACCGCTACCTGGACTTCGGCCTCGACCGGCCCGTGCCGACGAG
>JANNEJ010000096.1:0-3350 GCA_031378585.1 Acidobacteriota bacterium
GGCGTTTGCCGCGGCCGGCATCGGCTGGAAGGGGCACACCGATCTGCTGGCGCACCTGTGCGGTGTGGGACGGGTGGCCATGATGTTCCATGCGCCCACGCTCCGCGTCGTGCTGGCCACGGTGCATGTGCCCTTGCGCGACGTGGCTCGCCTGATTACCCGTGACCTGATCCGGGACACGCTTCGGCTCACGGCCGGTGAACTTCCGTTCTTCGGCGTGGAGAAGCCGCGGTTGGCCGTGGCGGCGCTCAACCCGCACGCGGGAGAAGGCGGGCTGATGGGGTGTGAAGACGACGAGGTCCTGATGCCGGCGGTGCGCGACGCCCGCGACGAGGGCATCGACGCGAGCGGACCGCATCCGGCCGACACCGTCTTCGTGCGGGCCGCGCGCGGAGAGTTCGACTGTGTGCTGGCGTGTTATCACGATCAGGGGCTGATCCCCGTGAAGCTGCTGGCGTTCGGCACTGCCGTGAACGTCACGCTCGGTCTGCCCATCATCCGGACGTCGGTCGATCACGGCACGGCGTTCGACATTGCCGGCCGCGGCATCGCCGACCACGGCAGCCTGGTCGAGGCCGTGCGGCTCGCGGCCGATCTCGCCACCCGCGTCGGAGCACGGACGTGAGCACGCGCGCGACCGAGACCCGGCCTGGCGATCGCCCTCGCGAAGACGGCGACGTGCTCATTGCCGAGAACCGCAAGGCGTTTCACGAGTACCACATTCTCGAGACGTTCGAGGCCGGCATGCAGCTGCTCGGCACCGAGGTGAAGGGCATCCGCGAGGGGAAGGCCAACCTGCGCGACAGCTTCGCGCGCGTGGAGCGCGGCGAGGTGTGGCTCTACAACGTGCACATCAACCCCTATAGCCACCGGGGCTATGTGGATCACGATCCCAGACGCCGGCGAAAGCTGCTGCTGCACGCCCAGGAGATCCGGAAGCTGGTCGGCAAGACCACCGAGAAGGGGCTGACGCTCGTGCCCCTGCGGATGTATTTCAAGAAGGGTCGGGTCAAGGTCGCGATCAGCTTGGTCAAGGGGAAGCAGCTGCACGACAAGCGCGAGACGATTCGCCAGCGCGAAACCGACCGCGAAACCCGCGCCGCGGTCAAGGAACGCAGTCGCAAGTGACCGGTCGAACGCTCACGCCAATTCCGTTCAACCGCCCGGCCGTGACGGGCCGTGAACTGCCATATCTGCAGCAGGCGCTCGCGTCGGGACACCTCGCGGGCGACGGCGCTTTTACGGCCCGGTGCCATGCGATGCTCGAGGCCATCACCGGGGCGGCAAAGGTGCTGCTCACCACGTCGTGCACGCACGCGCTCGAAATGGCGGCGCTGCTTGCCGACCTGCAGCCGGGCGACGAGGTAGTCTGTCCAGCTTTTACGTTTGTCTCGTCAGTGAACGCGTTCGCCCTGCGCGGCGGCCGTCCGGTGTTTGTCGACGTCCGTCCCGACACGCTCAACCTCGATGAGCGCCTCGTCGAGGCCGCCATCACGCCGCGCACGCGCGCGCTGATGGTGGTGCACAACGCGGGCGTGGGGTGTGAGATGCCCGCCCTCATGGCGGTCGCGGCCCGCCACGGGCTGCACGTCGTTGAAGACAACGCCCACGGACTGTTCGGCAGCTACGACGGCCGCGCGCTCGGCAGCTACGGGGCCACCTCGACCCTGAGTTTTCACGAGACGAAGAACCTCACGTGCGGCGAAGGCGGGGCGCTGGTCATCAACGACCCGGCCCTTGTGGCGCGCGCCGAGATCCTGCGCGAGAAGGGCACGAACCGCAGCCGCTTCTTCCGCGGACAGGTCGACAAGTACACCTGGGTCGACGTCGGGTCCAGCTACCTGCCGTCGGACCTGCTGGCCGCGTACCTGTGCGCGCAACTCGAGGCGCGCGACGATATTCAGGCCGTCCGCCACGGGATCTGGCGGCGCTACGACGCCGAACTCGCGGCCTGGGCGTCCGAGCGCGGCGTGGGGCGTCCGCAGGTGCCGGCGCACTGCACGCACCCGGCGCATATGTACTACCTGCTCATGCCGTCGCTCGAGGCGCGCACGCGTTTCATCGCGCACCTTCGCACGCAGGCGATCTTGGGCGTGTTCCACTACCAGCCCCTGCATCTCTCCGAGAAGGGCCGGGAATATGGAGGGCGCGTTGGACAGTGCCCGGTCACCGAGGACGTGGCGGAGCGGCTGGTCCGGCTGCCGCTCTACCTCGACCTCGCTGCGCCCGACCAGGACCGGGTGGTCGAAGCCGTCACGAGCTTCCGCGCCTAGCCCTGCGAGGCGGGGCTCAACGTGGCGGCGTAGCGGCCGATCGCGTCGCGCCAGTGCGGCAGCCTCACGCCGTGAGCCGTAAGCGCGGCATTCGAGAGTGCGGCGAACTTCGGCCGCGGTGCAGCCAGTGCCACCGACCCGAACGGCACTGGGGTCACAGCCGTGCGCTGGTCGATGCCGAGGGCCTCAGCCAGTGCCGACGCCACGTCCAGCCACGAGCCGTGCCCGCTGTTCACGCAGTGATACAGGCCGTGGGGCACCCCGGCCGCGATCAGCCGCGCGGTGGCGTCGGCCACGTCGTGCACATACGAGGGTGACACCGTGCGGTCGGCAAACGCCCGTACGACCCCGCCCCGCCGCAACGCCGCCGCCATCGTGTCAATGCTGCTCTTGGCGGGCGCCCCTCCAAATAAACTCGCCACGCGCAGAATGTAGTGCCGAGGCGCCTGCCTGGCGTAGATCTCGCCGAGCAGTTTCGACTGCGCGTACACGCTTCGCGGCCGGACCTTCGCCGACTCGGGCAGCGGACCAGGATCATCGACCGGGTCGAAGATGAAGTCGGTGCTGAAGTGCACGAGCACGCTGCCGGCCGCAGTGGCTTCGCGCGCCATTGTCGCCAGTGCCAAGCCGTTCACAGCCAGTGCGGTCTCGGCCCGCCGTTCGGCCCCATCCACGTCGTTGAACGACGCGCAGTTGAGTACGATCTCGGGGCGCGCATCACGGAAGGCCCGGGCTACATCACCCGGCGCCGTGATATCGAGGTCGGCGCGCGACAGCGCGGTGACCGCGCATCCTTGCGAAAAACGTGCGCGCATGGCGCCGGCCAGCTGCGCGCCGGCGCCGGTCACGAGGACGCGAGGAGTGGAGGACAGCGGCATGCGGACGGTGGACCAGGGGCGACCGGCGAAGTCCAGGCGCCTCGTCACAGTATCACCCCCACGTGGGTGCTGGCGCCGTCCCGGCCGTCTGACGCCTGGCCAGAAGCCAGCCGCTTTCGCTTCGGCGCTCGAGCGCTTGTCGTCTCAGCGCCCAGGAGGGTACCCTAACGGTTTGGCTGGCCGACTCTGGCCCGCCTTT
>JANNEJ010000113.1:0-7996 GCA_031378585.1 Acidobacteriota bacterium
CTCGGCTACGGCGGCATGCTCTGCATCGATCTGGCGGGCGGACAGGCCGCCGCCTTTCGCGCGTTCGACCGCCTGCAGGTGATTCAGCGCGCCGCCAGCCTGGGCGGCGTCGAAAGTCTGTGCAGCCTGCCGATCCTGACATCGCAGTTCGGCCTGAGCGACGAAGGGCTGGCCCGGGCCGGCGTCACGCGCGGCATGATGCGGATTTCGGTGGGCCTGGAAGACGCCGCCGACCTCATCGACGACCTGCGGCAGGCCATCGCGTAGCCGGCGCGTTACTTCTTGGCGTTGAGCTCGTGCAGGAAGTCGAGCACGAGGCCGAGCACGCGCTGGTTGATACGGCTGCCCTCGTGCACCCCGAACTTGCGCTGAAACGCCTCGAGCGGCACCACGGCCTTGGCCATGGTCCGGTGGCCACCCGCGCTGCCGATGTCGCTGAACCAGCGCCGGACGAAGTCGCCGGCGTTGCGCGAGTAGCCGAAATTGCGCACCGAGACGATCATCTGGTCGTTCACGACGCCCGACACGACCGTCCACTGCACGTCTTCGAGCTGGAGGTAGAAGTCGGCCACGTATGGGATGAAGTCCTCGCGCGGCGGTTCGCCAAGAAACGCGCAGAACACGTGCTCGACCATCCGGCCCTGCTGCCACGCCTTGATCACGTAGTCGAGCCGCTCGCGCGTGATCTCCGCGCCTTCCATCTTCCGGATGAGGCTCGCGTCGGCCAGCGGGTACAGATACGAGAAGGCATCGAGGTCGGCGCGGTTGGCGTGGCGGTTGAAGAACAAGGTGTCGGACTTGATCGCGTAGAGCATCGCCGTGGCGGTGCGCTCGGAGATGTCGATATCGACGGCCTGCAGGTGCTCGGTCAGGATGGTGGACGTGGAGCCGAAGTCCGGGCGGATGTCCTTGAACATCGCGGTGTAGCCGGTCGTCTCGGGATGGTGATCCACCACCAGATCCACGTGCCGCAGCGCGTCGCCGAAGTAGTGCGGCTGCACGTCGACGAGCGCGACCTTCTCGTACGACGCGAACTGCTCGGGCGTGACCGTGTCGACGCCAATCTCGAGCAGCTTCAGCATCCGCAGGTTCTCAGGGCGTGAGACCGGCTGTAGTGTGCCGATGATGGCCGTCTGCTTGGTGCGCCTGAGCAGGGTCCGCAGGGCGAGACCGCTCGCGATGGCGTCGGGGTCGGGATCGTTGTGCGTCAGGATCAGTACCCGGTCGGCGTCGCTGAAGTACCGCTGGTACTGCTGCACCCGCTGGCGCGTCAACGAGCGATTGAGCTCGGTGGCCAGACGCGGCTCGACGAGCTCGGCCAGGGTGATGCTGGTCACTTCGGGAAACTCGGCGCGGAAGGCGGCAGCGCGGGCCGCGTCCTGGCCGCCGACGCCGAGCACATAGACGAGCGCGCCACCCGCATGCCGCACTGCATCGAGCACCTTGCGCACATTGCGCTGGTGCGCGTCCTCGATAATAACCGACGTCGTCGGCAGCAGGTCGGCCTTTACGAAGGTGTCGACCCGCTTCGGGTCGGCCGTGATCACCGTGGCACCGGCGTCGTGGAGGCGCCTGGCGAGGGCGCGGCTCTCGACCACCAACTCGAGGTCGACCCGCGGGCTCAGCACGGCGTACAGCAGGCGACCAACCAGTTCGGTCTGGCAGACGGCCAAACACCTCACGGGCGACCGACCGTTCCCTTCGCGAAGTCCGACATCGACAATCGCCGATTATAGCGCCCTCGGCGTCCGGTCCGCGCCCGGCACCCTCGGGCCGCTGTGGTACGATTTGCCAGTGCAGTCCTGCCGTGCCCACCTGCCGGGCATGGCCGCCAGGGCCTCCTCATGCCGGCATCCGTCGACCGTTTCTCTCTCGTCTCCGACTTCGAGCTGCGCGGCGACCAGGTACACGCCGTGCCGGAGCTCGTGGCCGGGCTGGAACGCGGCGATCCGCACCAGACCCTGCTCGGCGTGACGGGTTCGGGCAAGACCTACACCATGGCAGAGGTCATCGCGCGCGTGAACCGGCCCGCCCTGGTCATGGCGCACAACAAGACACTGGCGGCACAGCTGCACCAGGAGTTCCGCCGGTTCTTTCCCCACAACGCCGTCGAATACTTCGTCAGCTACTACGATTACTACCAGCCCGAGGCCTACGTGCCGTCGAGCGACACCTACATCGAGAAGGAGGCAACGATCAACGACGAGATCGATCGCATGCGCCTCTCGGCCACGCGGTCGCTCTTCGAACGCCGCGACGTCATCATCGTGGCCAGTGTGAGTTGTATCTACGGGCTCGGCTCGCCCGAGGCGTATTACGGTCTGGTGTTGCCGCTCGAGCGCGGGCAGCGGATGTCGCGCGACCACCTCCTGCGGAAGCTTGTCGAGATCCTCTACGAACGAAACGACCTCGAGTTCGGCCGCGGGACGTTCCGCGTCCGGGGCGACATCGTCGAAGTGCACCCGTCCTACGACGAGATGGCGCTGCGCATCAGCCTTTTCGGAGACGAGATCGACGAGCTCGCGATGTTCGACCCCATCACCGGGAAGACCGTCCAGCGGCACGATCGCGTGTCGGTATTTCCCAAGACCCACTTCGTCACCACGCGCGATCGTCTGAAGGAGGCCGCCGAGACGATCAAGGCCGAGCTGACCGAGCGGCGCACGTTCCTCGAGAAGGAAGGCCGCGTGCTCGAGGCCCAGCGGCTTCATCAGCGCACGATGTTCGACCTCGAGATGATCAGGGAGATCGGCTACTGCCACGGGATCGAGAACTACTCGCGGCATCTGACCGGCCGGTTGCCTGGGCAACCTCCGCCGACGCTGCTCGACTACCTGCCCCCTGATGCGATGGTGATCGTCGACGAGAGCCATCAAACCGTCCCGCAGGTGCGTGGCATGTTCTTCGGCGACCGGTCGCGCAAGGAGGTGCTGGTCGAGTACGGTTTTCGCTTGCCTTCGGCGCTCGACAACCGTCCGCTCAGCTTCGACGAATGGGAGGCGCGGGTGCCGCAGACGGTGTTCGTGTCCGCCACGCCGGGGCCGTACGAGTTGCAGAAGTCCGGAGGCGTCGTCGTGGAGCAGGTCATCCGGCCAACCGGTTTGATGGATCCGCCGATTGAAGTACGTCCGGTGAAGGGCCAGATCGACGATCTGCTCGAGGAGATTCGTCGGCGCGTGGCGCGCAAGGAGCGCACGCTCGTCACCACACTCACCAAGCGAATGGCCGAGGACCTCACGCAGTACTATCACGAGCTCGGCGTGCGCGTGCGCTACCTGCACTCGGACATCGACACCCTGGAGCGGATCGACATCCTGCGCGACCTGCGCCGCGGCGTCTTCGATGTGCTGGTAGGCATCAATCTGCTGCGTGAGGGCCTCGACCTGCCCGAGGTGTCGCTCGTCGCGGTGCTCGATGCCGACAAGGAAGGCTTTCTCCGGTCGGCCGGGTCGCTCATCCAGACCTCGGGCCGCGCCGCGCGCAATGTGCACGGTCAGGTCATCATGTACGCCGACACAATGACCAACTCGATGCGCGTGGCCATCAGCGAGACCGCTCGCCGGCGCGCGATTCAGGCGGCCTACAACGAGGAACACGGCATCACTCCGACGACGATCATCAAGGACATCGAGGGTGTGCTCCAGAGCGTCTACGAGCGCGACTACGGGCCGGGCCCGGACGGGATGGACGGCCCAGTGGCCAGCGTCGCCGAGCTCGAGGAGCGCGTGACCGACCTCGAGCAGCGGATGCGCCAGGCGGCCGCGAATCTCGACTTCGAGGCTGCGGCTGGGCTCCGCGACCAGGTCGTGGTCGCCAAGGCGCGCGCGCTCGGTCTGAGCCGCCCCCCGGGGTCGGCGTGACGCCGGCCTTCGCCGAGTGGCTCAAGCGCGCACTGCTCGAGGTGCAGGAGTACGCCAAGCTCATCGCCGCAACCGCACGGGGCGCGGTGTCCCGGCCGTTCTACTGGCACGACTTCGTGGAGCAGCTCGACGAGATAGGCATAGGGTCGATGACGGTGGTCATCCTCACAGGGTTCTTCACCGGCGCGGTGCTCGCGCTGCAAACGGGCTTCACGCTCGACCAGTTCGGCGCCCGGCCCTTCGTCGGGCGGCTCGTGGCTGCCTCGATGGTCAAGGAGCTGGGGCCGGTACTCACGGCCCTCATGCTGGCCGGACGCGTCAGCTCCGGCATTGCCGCGGAACTCGGGTCGATGGTCGTGACCGAGCAGGTCAGTGCCTTGCGCGCGCTCGGCACCGACCCCGTGCGCAAGCTGGTCGTGCCGCGCGTGCTCGCAGGCATCCTCATGACCCCCGTCCTCACGGTGGTGGCCGACACGGTGGGCCTGCTCGGCGGGTGGGTCGTGTCGACGCAAACCCTGCGGGTGGCGTCGAGCCTGTACTGGTCGTCGGTTGTCGACGCGCTGTTCATCGAGGACGTGTGGATGGGTCTGTTGAAGCCCTTTTTTCTTGGCTTCATCATCGTGACGATGGGCTGCCATGTGGGTCTGCGCACCATGGGCGGCACGGCCGGTGTGGGCCGCGCCACGACCAATGCGGTCGTCGCGGCGTCGGTTGGAGTCATTGCCATGGACTTCTTCTCGACACAGCTCCTGCTGTCACTGCTGTTCTGATGGTCACGTCTCCAGACGTCCTGCGGGGGCCGGCAAAGGGACGCCCCGGTGACGATCCGGTTGTGGTGTTCGAAGACGTGCGGCTCGCCTTTGACGAGAAGGTCGTGCTCGACGGTGTCAGCTTCACGCTCTATCCGGGGTTCACCAAGATCTTCCTCGGTGCGAGCGGGTCGGGAAAGTCGACGGTACTGAAGCTGATTCTGGGTCTGCTCGCGCCCGACTCCGGGCGGGTCTGGGTGCATGGGCAGCCGATCGAGCGGATGCCGGAGCGCGAACTCCTGGCCGTGCGCGACCGCACGGGCATGGTGTTCCAGGAAGGCGCGCTGTTTGATTCCCTGACGGTGGGCGAGAACGTCGGCTTCAAGCTCTACCAAGACGCCAATCTGACACTGGCCGACGTGCGGGCCCGCGTAGAAGAGGTGCTCGGCTTCGTGGAACTGGGCCCGTATGTCGATCGCATGCCGTCGGCCCTGTCAGGCGGCCAGCGCCGACGTGTCGCCATCGCGCGGGCCATGGCGTTCAAGCCGACCTTGCTGCTGTACGATGAGCCGACGACCGGACTTGACCCGATGACCGCCTTGACCGTGGATACCGAGATCATCAAGCTGCGCGACCTCGAGGGCGTGACGTCGGTGCTCGTGACGCACCAGTTGCGCGATGCGTTCTTCGTGGCCACGCACGGTGCCACCCGATCGGACGGGGGGAATCTCATCGTGACCGCCACCCGCGACAAGGTCGATGAGGCGGACTTCGTGATGCTGCGCGACGGCCGGGTCGCATTTGAAGGGTCCGCTGACGAGCTCCGGGCGTCGACCGACGCCTACCTTCGCGAGTTCCTGTCGTAGGGGAGACACTGCATGGCACGGACGCGTTCGCTCGCGTGGTCGGAACTGAAGATCGGTGCGTTGACGGTGTTCGCCCTCGTGATGGCCGGCGTGCTGGTGTTCGCCGTGGGCGGGTCCGGCGGATTTTTCTGGCAGCGCTATCCGCTCAAGGCACGCTTTGCGAACGTCGCGACCGTGAAGAGCGGCACCCCCGTGCGCGTGGCGGGCATCGAGATGGGCCTCGTGACCGACGTGCGGTTTGTCGGGGCCGGCGTCGAAGCGTGGCTCGAGGTGTCAACCGAGGCGCGTCCGCTCATCACCGACAAGTCGACGGCAGTCATTGGCGCAATCTCACTACTCGGCGAAGGCGCCATCGACATTACCCCAGCGCCCGACGGGACCCCGATTCCTGAATGGGGCTACGTGCCGTCCGGGGTGGACCCAACATCGATTGCCGCGCTGTCGGAGGTCGCGGGCCGGGGCCTCGACGAGACCACCCAGCTGCTGGTTGACCTCCGGGCCGGGAAGGGCACCCTGGGGCGGCTGTTCACAGACGACGCCGCCTACCGCGAGATGGAGGCCCTGATGGCATCGGCCGCGCGCGTGACCGCCGCTGTCGAACGCGGGCGGGGCAGCCTGGGCCGGCTCGTCAACGATCCCAGGGTTTACAACGAGCTGGTGGCGTCGACCAGGGCGCTCAACGCCATCACCGACAAGATTCAGCGCGGCGAGGGCAGCCTGGGCCTGCTGCTCAATGACCCGGCCATGGCCAAATCGGCGACGGCCGCAGCCGCCAGCGTGCAGGACATCACCAGCCGGCTGGCGCGCGGCGAGGGCACGGCGGGGAAGCTGCTGACCGACGAGACGCTGTTTGCCAGAATCAACGGCACCGCCGTGCGCCTCGACGAGCTGACCGGCCGCCTGCAGTCGGGCCAAGGCACGGCCGGGATGCTCCTGCATGACCGACAACTTTATGAGAACATGAGTGCGGCGGTGTCCGAACTGCGCGGATTGGTCTCGGATATCCGCAAAGACCCGAAGAAGTATCTGAACGTCAAGGTCAGCCTGTTCTGATCGGGCACGCAGGCTCAGGAGGTTCCATGTCTCGAGAAACGAACGGTGGCGGATCGGTGATGCTGGCTTTCGTGCTGGGCGCGGTGGCCGGCGCGGCTGTGGCGCTGCTCTTTGCACCGGCGGCCGGCGAGGAGACGCGCGAGTACCTTGGCAAACGGGCTCGCGAAGGCCGCGATCGCGCTCGCGATGCGACCCGCGACGCCACCGACCAGGGCCGCGAGTTCTACCAGCGTCAACGTGACACGGTCACCAGCGCGATTGAACGCGGCCGCGAGGCCTTCCAGCAGGCGCGTGAAGAAGGACGCAACGCGTGACCAACGTCTGGCTGGGCATTATCGCCCTCGCGGTGGCCCTGATGGCCGCCATCCAGGTGGGCGCGATCGTGCTCGCGCTGCGCCTGGCTCGCCGGGTGGATCAGCTGACGACCGAAATCGAACGCGACGTGAAGCCGCTCATCAAGAACCTCACCGACATGACGGCGGAAGCGTCGCGCGCCGCCACGCTGGCCGCCGCGCAGGTGGAGCGCGCCGATCGCCTCTTCGGCGACCTGGCGCTCTCAGCCGAGCGCACGATGGCCATCGCCTCGCAGCTCGTGGGCGGGCCGGCGAAGAACGGCTTCGCGCTGCTCTCGGCGGCACGCGCGGCCTACTCGGCGTTCCGGGACCTGCGCGATTCGTCGCGCCGCCGTCAGGCCCACCGGTCGGCGCCCGACGACGAGGAATCGTTGTTCATTGGCTAGTACCATGGCGCGTCCATCGCGCCAGGAGACACAGATGCGTCAGACAGTCTCGGTCGGCGGCTCGTTGTTCGGCGGCGTGATGATGGCGGCGCTGCTGGCGATGCCCGCCCTGGCGCAGGATTCGAAGTCAGCGGCGGGCGCCAAGGAGCTCTCGCAGCTGTTGAGCGCCAAGAAGCTCGACGCGATTGCGGTGCGCGACCCCGGCGCGGCCGATACGTTCATCGCGGCGCTCGCGTTCCCAGGGCAGCTCATCGTGGTCTCGGCAAAGTACGCGGCGCCGCCGCTGCTCAACGAAAAACTTGCCCGGCGCGAGTACCGTGACGTCTACATCGAGCTGAACAGCGCCTCGTTACCGGAGTCGCGCATCTTCGTCACGGATCTGGGCGCTGATGGCCTGAAGGCGAAGAAGGCCAAGAAGGACGACCCGTTCGACACCCGTGAGGCGGCCGGCAAGGCCTTCAAGTTCGACGGCAACTGGCGCGAAGACAAGATGTCGGAAGCCGACTACATGAAGATCTTCGCGGAGACCGACGAACACTACACGCGCATGGTGTCGGCGCTACTCGGCGAAGCGAAGAAGTAGCCGAAGAGTGGTGCGCGCTCCAGGATTCGAACCTGGGACCCCCGCCGTGTGAAGGCGGTGCTCTACCGCTGAGCCAAGCGCGCGTTCAGGCCTGCGCCAGCAAGTGTACCCACAAGACCGAGTCGGGGCAACCCCGCGGATTCGCC
>JANNEJ010000188.1:0-2105 GCA_031378585.1 Acidobacteriota bacterium
CAGGGTGCGTCCGGCGGCGCGCACGAATTGCACGGCGTGCTGACCGGGCACGCGGCCGACCAGCGTCGCACGCACGGGTTCGCCGGCCAGGCGATACAGCTTGCCGCGGTTGCCCGTCGCGACGAGCAGGGCGTCGTCGTCAAGCACGGCGAGGTCGTAGGGCGCGTCGTCGGGCGACTCCCAAATCCGGTCGGACGTGCCGTCGGGATCGATCCGAAAGATCGCACCCACCACCGCGCCGCCGCCTGGAACCCCGCTCGCGCTCGCGGGCACCGGTGATGGCGTATCCACGACCGACATGGCTGTGATCGACACGCTCACACTCGCGACCGGCGCGGCAGCCGGCGCGACAGCGGCCGGCGGCGCCTCGCCGCCACCGTCGGCGCCGGTACGGCGCGCCTGGGCCGCCGCGAAGATTCGCCCGCGCGTGTCGGTGCGCAACGCCCGTACTTCCTGCAGGCTCGTGTCGAGCAGCAGAAAGGGCCGGTTGTCGGCCCCAATCCGGAAGACCCGCCCCGGCGATTCGGTGCCCACGACGAGGCGGCGCTCGGCGTCAAACGTCATCGACACGACATGCGCCGCAGGCGACGTGTAGAGCACCTCGACCGCGCCGGCGGCCGAGACGCGGTACACGCGTCCTTTGGGGTCGCCCGTGGCGACCACCAGGCGGCCCGTGCTGTCGGTGGCCAGGGCCCAGATGTATTTTTCGTCCGGATCAAAGAAAGACTGCGCCGCGCCGCGCGCGTCGACGCGGTACACGCGTCCGTCGGGCGACGTGCCGACAAAGAGTCCACCGCCTGGCGCCGGCGCCAGGGCATGTACTTCGAGTTCCGGCGCGTCGTAGAACAGGGTGCCGCGCCCGTCCGCCTCTACTCGGAACACCTTGCCGTCGTTGCCCGTGCCCAGGAAGGTCGAGCCGCTCGGGCCGGCCACGGCCGCCCAGACAAACGGCACGCCGGCGTCGAACACCGTGGTGATGGCGGGTCCGAGCGTGAGCCGGCCGTGTTCATCGACCGAGAGCTGCTCGAGATCGCCTTTCAGGAACTCGGGCTGCGTGGCCGCGCGCCACGATTGCGGGCCGGCCATGAGTGCGGTTGCCGAGGCAGCAGCCAGGAGCGCGAACGTGCAGAGGCGTCTCATCATCGTGAACACGCAAACCAGAAGCGGGGTGGTCGACTCACGAGGGGTCGACGGTGAGTGTGAGCTGGCGCGAGCCAGTGACGGCATACGGCACCGCGAGCTCCCAGTCACCACGGGGCACCGAGCGCAGCAGTGTGCTGCCACCGGTGGGCCGACCGGCATCGAACACGGCCGCCACCGACGCCGGCAGCCCCGGCATCGCCTCGCCGTCGACGACCGCGCCAGGCGCCGACGTCGACAAACGGACGTAGATCCGATGCGCGTGCCTGGCGCGATTGGCCGCCCGTACGATCTGCGAGACCGACTGCAGTTCTCCACGTCGTGTGTCGCGCGCCTCTTGCATTCCCAGCCGCGGGCCGTCGCTGACGAGCAACTGCAACGTACCGGTGACACCGGCCGGGATGTCGATGGGCAGTTCGAGCAACTGCGCATCGCCCTGGAATGTACGCACCTGCACGTGCACCCGGGCCGGCCGGCCGGGTCGCACCGTGAGGTCGTCGAGCCACACCCGTTCGATTTCGGCGGTGCGCGTTCGCTCGTCGGCGTCAATGGCGAGCGTGATGCCGTCAAGCGAGAACGGCTCGGTGGCGTTTCGATACAGCGCCGTCAGCGGGCCCGCGACGTATGCCGACGCATTGGCCGCGCCCTGGTCGCCGACAAACACGTCGTCGAAGCGCATCGGCGTCTGCCCGCCAACGCGCGCCTCGCCGCGCACCTGGTAGGTGGCGGCGCCGGTCTGGCGCTCGTACGACGTGAGGACGTTGGCCACGGCCAGATAAGTCAGCAGCGGGGTGAACAACTGGTCGTTGACCACACTGAAGCGGAACGTACGCGACGCCGCGCGTGTCGACGTCAGCGTCACCGTCACCGGCACCAGCGCCGGAGCCGCACCGAGGCGGCCGGCAATCGCGGTGGCGCGGTCTTGCGAGATGGTGCCCACGACCGCACCCAGGCTGGCGAGCTTG
>JANNEJ010000782.1:0-1604 GCA_031378585.1 Acidobacteriota bacterium
GTTGACGATGCGCCAGCGCTGCGGCGCGCCCCACCGGGCGCGAAGGGTGGGCTTGGTCTTTCCGTTGACGAGCCCGTAGTCGCCTTCACGGCCAAACACCATGCCGGCCGAGCCGCCGCTTTCGGCGTCTTCGAGCCGGCCCTGACGATCGAACCCGATGTCGCTCAACACGAGCGTGATCTGGTCGGTCACGCCCACGCCGTCAGCGGGATCTTCCACGAGCAGCGCGCCGTACAGGCCGTAGCCGACCTGCGCCGCCGACATCACGTGGGGGTGGTACCAGTAGAGCGAGGCGTCGCGCACGACGAAGTCGTAGGTAAACGACTCGCCCTTCTTCACCTCGGGCTGCGAGATGCCGGGCACGCCGTCCATGTCGTTGGGCAGGCGTACGCCGTGCCAGTGAATGGTCGTGGGCGCGTCGAGCTCGTTGATGAAGTGGACGATGACGCGGTCGCCCACCTTGGCACGAATGAATGGGCCGGGGATGCTGCCGTTGTAGGTCCAGGCTGTGACGCGCTTGCCCGGGGCCACGTCCACCTCGGCCATCTTCGCGGTGATGTCGATTTCGACGATGGCCGGGTCGGGGTCCCGGTCTGGCGCCTCGGTCAGGCGCGCGCCGGCGTCCCAGCCTTCCGGCGCGAAGCCCGCTGGTGCCTGCGCCCACGCGGAGGGCACGGTGGACAGCCACGACAACGCGAGGATGGCCGCCGCCAGGATGGCCAGACGTTTCCAGGGCGAATGACACGCGCAGAACATGACGGCTACCTTGACCTCAAGGAGCGGATGTCTGCAAGCCCAATGCCGCAAGACAGCCCAAGACATGGGCCGCGGGCATGGCAGCCCGCGTTCATCGTGATGCGCCGCTTTTCCCTAATGAACGGGTGGTGCGATGTGTGGCCGTGGCCGTCCACGGGTCTTCGGGCCAGGGGTGTTTCGGGTAGCGGCCCCGAAGTTCCCTGCGGACTTCTGGGTAGGTGCGCTGCCAAAAACTCCGCAGGTCGCGGGTGGTTTGCACGGGGCGCCCGTTGGGCGCGAGCAGGCTGAAGGTGACCGGCACTTTCTGTGGTCCAAGGGTGGGCGTGTCGGCGAGCCCAAAGAGCTCCTGCAGTTTCACCGAGGCCGTGACCGTGCCGTCGTCGCCGTAGCTGAGCGGCGCCGCCCGGCCACTGGGTACGGGCAGGCCCGTCGGGGCCTGCGCGTCGAGGCGTCGCTTCACGTCGAATGGCAGATGCGCGGCCAGGTCGAGCCGGTCGAGACTCGACGCCGCGAGCGCCGCGTGACCTACGAGCGCCGGCAGATCCACGTCGAGGCCCGCAAACCGCAGCCGGCGAAGCAGGGCGGCATCGGCGTCGGTCGGCGCGCGCGACAACCACGCGTCGGCAAGCAGACGCGCCGCCTCGTCTGGCTCCGCGGCCACCGGCGTGTCGCCCAGCACCAGCGCGTCGTAGCGCGTCACGCGCGCGGCCTTCACGCGTCCGGTGGCGGCATCGAGCCGATGCTCGACGGCGACGCTGGTGGGGTGGATCCACTCGGGCTCGACGCGACTGGCCAGGTGAATGCGGGCCTCGGCCACGCCGTCGCGTGCGGCGGCCGTGACATCGAGC
>JANNEJ010000252.1:0-5298 GCA_031378585.1 Acidobacteriota bacterium
GTGATGGCACGTTCGCTGAGCACGCAGATGTCGAGTGGATCGCCGTCGCCGCGCACGGCCCCGGGGGCGAGGCGGCTGACGCGGTCGCCGCAGTAGGTGCGAGGCACGAAGCCGTAGAGCGACGGGTGCTGAGCCGACGACCGCTGCGGCCGATCGACGCGCAGGTAGCCCGACACTTTGTCGACTTCGTACTTCATCAGATCGAAGGGCGTGATCTCGATGTACGCGTTCAACAGCGCCGGCGGCTCGGGCCCCACGTCGAGCCCATGCCATGGATGCGGACGGAAGTGGTTGATGGCGGCGGGAGCGGCGGGTGGGGCCGGAGCGGGCTGTGGGCGGCGTTTCGGGGGCATCCCGGTGATGATGACACGGCTCGGGGCCCCAAGGGGAGGGCCTGAGCCTGCGGAGGTCAATCCACGATGAAGAGCCGCGCACCGGTGCGCGTGGACGAGCGATGCGATTCCGCTCGAGCCGGCGTGACGTTGTCGTCGGAGCGCCGCGGCCCTGCGGTAGGATTGCCTCATGACATCTCGCGCCAATCGTCTGGTCCCCACCGTTCTCGCCCTCGCGTTGATGACGGCCCTGGCCGCCGGCCTTGCCGCGCAACAGCCGCCACCCATAGGCGTGGCGCCCGTCACGATGGGCGCGGGGCCGTATCTGTTCGACACCGCCGAGCAGCATCAGCTGCGGGTCGTGGTCGTCGCCAAGGGCCTGGTGCACCCGTATGGACTGGCGCTTCTGCCAAACGGCGATGCGCTGGTCACCGAACGCGGCAAGGCGCTGCGGCTGGTACGTCAGGCGACGGGGCCCACGCCGGTGCTCGAAGTGGCGGCGGTCGCCGGGCTGCCCGCGCCGCCGGCCATCCGCGGCGGGGGCGTGCAGGACGTCGTGCTGCATCCCAAGTTCGCCAGCAATGGACTGGTCTATGTCAGCTACAACAAGGCCGGCACCGGCGAGTCGGCGGCCAGAAGCGCCGTGGCGCTCGGGCGCGGGCGATTCGACGGCACCGCCATCACGGGCTTCACGGAGATCTTCGCGGGCGAGTTCAAGGACGGGAACAGCGGCTCACGGATCGCGTTCACGCCCGATGGCTTGCTCTACTTTACGACCGGCGCGGGCAGCGGCGCGTACGCGCAGGAGTTGTCGAGTGTCTACGGCAAGGTGCTGCGCATGAAGGACGACGGCACCGCGCCGTCCGACAATCCGTATGTGGGTAAGCCGGGCGCGCGTCCCGAGGTGTTTTCTTCAGGGCATCGCGACCAGCTCGGGCTCGCCGTGCACGCAGCGACTGGCGCCGTGCTGGCCACCGACCACGGCCCCAACGGCGGCGACGAAGTCAACGTGGTGCTGGCGCGCCGCAACTACGGCTGGCCCAATACCAGCTACGGGCGCAACTACGACGGCTCGCGGTTCTCGGACACGCCCCTGGCCGCGGGAGAAGAGCAGCCGTTGCTGTTGTGGGTGCCGTCGATTGCTCCGAGCGGGCTGGCGGTCTATACCGGCGACAAGTTCCCGTCGTGGAAGGGCAATCTCTTCGTGGGCAGCGCGCGGCGCGGCGAGGTGCCGCGCACTGGTGGCCTGGAACGTGTGGTGCTCAACGACCGGCTGCAGGAGTTGCGCCGCGAGACGCTGCTGACCGACCTGCACCAGCGGATCCGCGACGTGCGGCAGGGGCCCGACGGCTTGATCTACGTGCTCACCGACGAAGACGACAGCGTGCTGCTACGGCTCGAGCCGGCGCCGTCTGGCACGTCGTCGCGGTGACGGGTGGGCGGCAAACAGGAGGTAGTGGCATGGGTGTAATGACAGCTCGTCGGTGGCACGTTGTGGCGGGACTGGCCATTGCGGTGGCTGGTGCGTCTGGTGTCCAGAACGACTCCGTGAGAGCGCAGGACGCCACAACGGTGTTTGAAGGGGCGCGCGTGATCACGGGTGATGGCGGGGCGCCACTCGAGAACGCCACCATCGTGGTGACCGGCGGCCGCATCGCCCAGGTTGGTCTCGCCTCCGCGGTGAAAGTGCCGGCCGGCGCCGCCCGCGTGAGCCTGGCCGGCAAGACGGTGATGCCCACCATCGTCGACACGCACGTGCACCTCAGCACGACGCGCGACGCGCTGATGAAGGACTTGCGCGACCGCGCCTATTTCGGCGTTGGTGCAGCGCTCAGCATGGGACTTGATCCGGCCGGCGACCCGTTTGCCGTGCGCGCCGGCGCGCCCGCGGGCGTGGCGCGATACTTCCTGGCTGGCCGCGGCATCACGATGCCCGAGCCCGGGCGCTCCGACGTGCCGTACTGGGTGACGACCGAGGCCGAGGCCCGGAAGGCCGTGCAGGAGCAGGCCGCACTCAAGGTCGACCTCATCAAGATCTGGGTGGACGACCGCGACGGCAAGTACAAGAAGATGCCGTCAGAGATCTACACGCCCGTCATCGACGAGGCACACAAGGCGAAGCTCCGCGTCGCCGCGCACATCTTCAATCTGTCGGATGCCAAGGGCCTGCTCGAGGCCGGCATCGATGCCTTCGCGCACGGCATCCGTGATGTGGACGCCGACGACGAGGTGGTGGCGCTCATCAAAGCGCGCAAGCACGTCGTGCTCATCCCGAACATGCCCGACCGCGGCGTGAAGGCCGACTACAGCTGGCTGAAGGGAAGTCTTCCCGACGGCGAGCTTGCAAAGATCCAGGCCGGCGCGACTGACCGCCCGCAGGCGCAGGCCGCGTGGGGCATTCAGGCCCGCAACCTGAAGAAACTGGCAGACGCGGGCATGACGATTGCGGTCGGCACCGACGGCAACACGGCCTGGGCGCCGCACGTCGAGATGGCCGACATGGTGGCCTCGGGCATGACGCCGGCGCAGGTGATCGTGTCGGCCACGAAAAACGGCGCCGCGTTCCTGCGCATGAGTGACACGGGCACGATTGCGGTGGGGAAGACGGCGGACCTGCTCGTGCTCGACGCGAACCCGCTCGACGACATCACGAACACGCGCACGATCTCGGCGGTGTATCTGAAGGGCGTCAAGCTGGACCGCGAGGCACTGCGGCCGGCGGCGGCGCGGTAGCGCGCCGCTCCTGTGCGTCTCGCGGGCTGGTCGGCCGCGCGCACCGCGTCGTCGGCGACGCGGTATCTCGCTCCGGCTAGTGGTGATGTCGCTCGTAGAGCTCGACGTCGGCGACTTCTTTGTCCTGCTGGCGCTTCACGCTCTTGGCCATCGAGCTGGCGCGTGCCGTCTGACGCGTACCCTCGGAGTCGACCGCAAAGAGGGAGATCTGCTTCTCGAGGTCCGTGGCCGCGCACGAGGGGCACGCGGGCGTGTCGCCGGCGCGCACCAGCGCTTCGAAGTCGTGGCGGCACGCGCGGCAGCGGTACTCGAAGATGGGCATCCGGTGTGGCTCTGGCCGCGCGAGGCCGGCGGCTACTTCTTGGCAGACGGCAACGTGGGCACCACGCACGCGGCGTAGCGGCAGTTGTTCGAGTTCTCGGCGCCCAGCCGCACCAGCAGGTCCACCGTCTCGGGGTACTGCATGTTGTGCGCGCGTGGACCGTTGGCCATGTCGGCCACCGTGTCGCCCTTGCCGCCCGCGGCGTCCTTGTCGGCCTGGCCTTCGCCGCCGAAGATGTTGCCCGCCCGCGCCTTGACGTCGGCACCCATGGCCACCAGGTACTCGAGCAAGGCGTGGTTGGCGGTCAGCGCTGCCCCGTGGAGCGGCGTGTAGCCCTGGTTGTCGCGCGCGTTCACATCGGCGCCCAGGTCTTCCAGCAGGTACGTGACGGCCGCCAGGCGCTGGTTGGGGGCGAAGTTGGTGACCTGCGGCTCGATGCCGTACCCCGCGGCGACCTGGAGCGGTGTGACGCCGGCCGTCGACGGGATGCTGGGGTTGGCGCCGCCGCCAATCAGCACGCGCATGGCCGCCACGTCGTTGGCCTTGGCTGCCAGCCAGAAGGGCGTGGCGCCCACGGGGTTGGCCCAGTCGCCGTGGAACGTGCGATACCAGGGCTTGCGCACGATGCGCACGTTCGGGTCGGCGCCTTTGTCGAGCAGCGCCTGCAGCAACTGCAGGTGGGTCGTGTGCTCTTCGGTGATGCTGGCCGGCGGATACCACGTGCGCTCCGGCCAGCGCGCATCCACGGCGGCCCAGAGCGGTCCGCTGCCGTTCTTGCTGAGCAAGTTGGGGTTGGCGCCGCGCTCGAGCAGCAGCATCGCGATGTCGAGGCGCCCGTTCACGATGGCCATCGTGAGCGCGCTCAAGGCGTCGGCGCCGCTCACCAGGGTGACCTCGGCGCCGCCGGCAACGAGCGCGCGCACCACGTCGAGGTGACCCTCGCGCGCCGCAAACATCAGGGCGGTGAGTCCGCCCATGGCGTTGATGTCGCTGCGGCCGCCTTCCGACGTGATCTCGCGCGTGCCTTTGCCCTCGGTCTTGGCCTTGTAGCGCTCGCCCATGGTGACGATCGGGCTCACCTTCGTCGCCGCGTTGGGATTGGCCTTGTGCGCGAGCAGCACCTTCACGGCCTCGAGCCGGCCCTGGGCGGCGGCAAACATGAGTGGCGTCTGCCCATTGGTCGTGTCGGTGGCGTTGACGTCGGCGCCGCGCTCGATGAGCATCGTGACCGCGTCGGCCTTGCCGCCGCCGGCCGCAAACATCAGCGGCGTCGTGCCGTTGGTGTTGGGCGTCACGGCATCGCCCTTGGCGTTGAGCAAGAGCGTCAGCACGGCGCTGTCGCCGCTCCTGGCCGCCATCATCACCGGGGTGAGTGCGCCGAGGCGGGTCCTGGCCTTCACGTCGGCGCCCGCCGAGAGCAGCATCCGCACCAGGTCGGCGCTGTGGTTGTAGACCGCCCAGTGCAATGCGGTCGTGCCGTCGCCCTGGGCCGCGTTCACGTCGGCCTTCTGAGCGAGCAGGGCCCGTACCGTCGACAGGTCCTGGCGCATGGCCGCGTCGGCCAGCGCGCTGTCGGCGGCCTGCGCCACACCCGTGGTGCACAGAAGCGCGAGACCGCACCCGATGACGAGTTGCCTGACCATGCTGGAGTCTCCCGCTGCTAGATGTCGATGGTGCCTGTGCTGTTGCCGACGCGGTCGGTCGACACGCCGAGCTTCTGCACCACGGTGAGCAGCACGTTGGCCTGCGGCGTCTTGTCCTGCTCGAGCACGTGCAGGTTGCCCTTGAGCGCGCCGTTGGCCTTGCCGAGCAGCACGAGTGGCACGCGGCGATGGCCATGCACGTTGCCGTCGCCCATCGGGCTGCCGTAGAGCACGAGCGTGTGGTCGAGCAGATTGCCGTCGCCGTCGG
>JANNEJ010000299.1:0-1655 GCA_031378585.1 Acidobacteriota bacterium
CCCACGGGACGGTCGTTGTTGTCGCCGTCGCGGTTCACGTCGGTGCCGGTCGTGATGTTGAAGGGCGGCGCCGAGTTGGCCGACACGATCGTGCCAATCTGGATGGCCCACGGCAGCTGGTAGATGACGTTGCCCACGAAGCGGTGGCGCACGTCGTTAGCGGTGGCGCCCCAATCGGCCATCAGGTCGTACTTGTCGGACGGCGTGCCGCTGTCGGCAATCGACTTGGCGCTGCCCAAGGTGTAGCCAAGCAGAAAGCCGAGCTTGTTGGCGAAGCGCTTCTGGAGGCGGAACTGCGCCTGGTGAATGCGAATCGGTGAGGCGTCGTCGTACAGCAGCAGGCGCAGGCCCGAGGCCAGGATCGGGAACGTGCCGTCGGCGCGCCGCGCGTTCACGTTGCGCGTCAGCGGGAAGTGCTCCCCACGCATGTGGACGTAGTCGAACGACGCCGCGTAGTTGGTGCCGAGCTGACGCGTCGTGCCCGCCGTGATCTGATGCGAATACGGCGCTTCGGCACTGGGGCTCGCGATCCGGAACGCCGCGCCCACCGATTCCGGGAACGTCTGCGTCGGGATGTTCGGGAAGAAGTCGTTCGGCGTCCGGGCGCCCGAGCGCGAGTCGTTCGCGATCTGCGTCGTGATGAAGCCAGGGTAGCCAGCCACGATCCCGCGCATGGTCGTGGTGTTGATCTGGTCGTAATAGATGCCGTAGCCGCCTCGGACCACGGTCTTGCCGTTGCCCATGGGATCCCACGTCAGGCCCAGACGCGGCGCGATGTTGTTGCCGTCGTTGGGCGCGCCCTTGAAGTTCTGGCCGCGCAAGTCGCCGGTGATCTGCCGCACCCAGAACTGCTCGATCGGCACGTCGCCGGGAACATCCTGGCCGTTGAGGTCGCCGCGCCAGAACTGCCAGTCGTAGCGCACGCCGATGTTCACCGTGAGGTTGCTCAGCGGCTGCCACTGGTTGTTGATGAACGCCGAGTAGATGTCCACATCGCGCGTCAGCGCCGCCAGTTCGCCCCGCAGTTCGACACCCTGCGTGTAGCGGAACGGCAGCGAGGTGGGGTCGCCGGCGATCACCGGCCGATCCTGCAGGAACTCGAAGAGTCCGTTGAACGACTGGTTGATCTTGCTAGTCGTGGGCACCTTGTTCATCTCGAAGCCGAACTTCAAGTCGTGGGTGCCCTTGGCCACGAAGTTGAGGCTCGTGGCGTTGGTGACGATGTAGTTGTCCTGCGAGCGCGACTGCGGCACGTTGCTCGCGCGACCGAACTGCACCGTCGGGAAGCGGATTTCCGGCTTCGACGTGGACCCCGCCGGCAGCACGCGGTCGAGCGCCTGGTGGGAGGCGCTCACCCGCAGCTCGTTCACGAGATTCGAGCGCAGCACCGACGTGAGATTGCCCACGAAGAACCACGCACGACGCGCGTCGTCGTAGCCGTGGTCGCCCGCGCTGTCGCCGCCGGTCTGCTGGTTGAAGAGATCGCGGTGGTCGTACATGTAGGTGCCGTTCAGCGTGTGGTGCTGCGAGGCCAGGTAGGTGACCTTGCCAAACACGTTGTTCTCGCTCGTCGTCACCGGCACGTCAGTGCGCGTGTCGTAGCCCAGCGTCTTGGCGAAGGCGCCAATCGCGGTCGGAATGTTCACCTGCACCGA
>JANNEJ010000316.1:0-4435 GCA_031378585.1 Acidobacteriota bacterium
CAAGGTGGGTATCAAGATTTCGCTCGGCGGCAGCGTGGGCATGGACCCCGAGCGCGTAGAAGACTCGAAGCTCATCCTGATCTGGGGGTCGAATCCCATTACGTCGAACCTGCACTACTGGTCCCGCGTGCAGGAGGCCAAGCGTCGCGGCGCCAAGGTCGTCGTGATCGACCCCTACCGCAGCCTCACGGCCGAGAAGGGCACCGACCACATTCCCGTCCGGCCGGGTAGCGACGCGGCGCTCGCGCTGGCGATGATGCACGTCCTCATCAACGAGGAGCTGTACGACGCCGACTACGTGTCGCGCTACACCGTGGGCTTCGAGGCGCTCAGCGAGCGCGTGCAGGCGTACCCGCCCGAGCGTGCCGCCGAGATCTGCGGCATTCCCGCCGACACGATCGCGCAGCTCGCCCGCGAATACGCGACGACGCGGCCGTCGGCCATTCGCGTGAACTACGGTCTGCAGCGGCACAAGGGCGGCGGAGCCGCGGTGCGCGCCATCACCTGCCTGCCGGCGCTGGTGGGCGCGTGGCGCGATGCGGCCGGGGGCGTGCTGCTCAGCACTGGTGACTTCTACGGCCTGAACACGGCGGCGCTCGAGCGCCAGGACCTGCTGGCCGGCCGGCGTCCGCGCACGATCAACACGAGTTCGATCGGTGACGCCCTGCTCGAGGCGACGCCGCCCATCAAGGCGCTCTTCGTCTACAACTCGAATCCGGTGTGTGTTGCGCCCGATTCAGAGAAGGTCGTGCGCGGCTTCTCGCGCCCGGATCTCTTCACCGTCGTGCACGACGTGTTCTTCACCGACACGGCCGATTACGCCGACATCTTCCTGCCGGCCACGACGCAGCTCGAGTGCCTCGACCTTCACAAGTCGTACGGGCACCTCTACGTGATGCTCAATCAGCCGGCCATTGCGCCGGTGGGCGAGGCGCTGCCGAACGTCGAGGTCTTCAGGCGCATCGCCACGGCGATGGGCCTTACCGAGCCGGCGCTGTTCGAGGACGACGAGACGCTCATTCGCCAGACACTGCAGACGTCGCATCCGCGGATGGCGGGCATCACCTTCGAGCAGCTGCGCGAGCAGGGGTGGCAGCGGCTGAACGTACCCGAGGTTTACGCGCCGTTTGCCGAAGGCGGCTTTCCGACGCCGTCGGGCAAGTGCGAGTTCTACAGTGAGACAGCCGCGGCGATGGGTCTCGATCCCCTGCCCACGTTCACGCCGCCGGTCGAGTCGGTGCAGAGCGCGCCCGAGCGGGCCAAGACGTATCCGCTGGCCATCATCTCGCCGCCGCAGCGCCATCTATTGAATTCGTCATTCGCCAATCTGCCGCTCTTCCTCGACAGCGAGAAGGAGCCGCACCTCGACATCCATCCAAGCGATGCTGCTCCCCGAGGTATCCACGAGGGCAACTGGGTGCGCATCTTCAACGACCGCGGCGCCTTCGGCGCCCGCGCGCGCGTGACCGACAAGGCGCGTCCGGGCTGCGTGGTGGCGGTGTCGTTGTGGTGGCGGAAGCTCACGCCCGACGGCAAGAACGCCAATCAGGTGACGTCTCAGCGCCTGGCCGACATGGGCAATGCCGCCACGTTCTACGACGCGCTGGTGGACGTGGTGCCCGCGCCGGAACCCGTGCGAGCCTCGGCGGCGGCGCACGCCGGCTGATGCTTGACCGCGGCGCCGGTTGCTTGTGGTACCTACTGTCATTCCAATGCGCGTGAGCCTTGTTCTCGTCGTCGCCGCCGCGGGGCTCGCGAGTCTTGGGGCCGGAAGCGCCTTCGCTCAGCCAGCCTCGGCGCGCCCGGCACAGGCAGCGCCTCAGGGCCCACCCCCACCCACGCTGCCCGAGACGATCGCGCGCGACGACCAGGGACGCGCCACGGTGCGCGCGGTCCGCGTCACGACGCCCATGCGCATCGACGGAAGACTCGATGAGGCGGCCTATACCAGCGTGCAGCCGGCGTCCGGCTTCATTCAGATGGAGCCGAGAGCGGGACAGCCAGCCAGCGAGAAGACCGAGGTGTGGATCTTCTACGATGACGACAACGTGTATGTCGCCTTCAAGGCGTGGGAAAGCGAGCCCGAACGCCGGATCGCCAACGAGATGCGGCGCGACAGCAACAACATCCGCCAGGGCGACAGCGTCGAGTTTGCCTTCGACACGTTTCGCGACCGTCGCAACGCCATCATATTTGAAGCGAATCCGCTCGGCGGGCGCACCGACGCCCAGAGCGCCAACGAGCGCCAGTACAATCCCGACTGGAATCCGGTCTGGACGCTCAAGGCCGGATCGTTCGAGGGCGGCTGGACGATCGAGGCGGCGCTGCCGTTCAAGTCGATTCGGTACGCGCCTGGCAGGGTGCAGGACTGGGGCGTCCAGGCCCGTCGCTCGATCAAGGCGAAGAACGAGATTGCGTACCTGACGCAGGTGCCCCCCTCGCTCGGGCTTGGCCGTGCCGACTTCTCAGCGTCTCTGTATGCCAGCCTTGTCGGGCTCGAAGCGCCAGCGGCCTCCCGCCTCTTCGAGTTGAAGCCGTTTGCCATCGCCGATCTCACGACGGACAACACGTCGACGCCGCGGCGCACGAGTGACGTGAGCGGCGACGTAGGCATCGACGCGAAGTACGGCCTGACGAAGAACCTCTTGCTCGACCTCACCTACAACACCGACTTTGCCCAGGTGGAAGCCGACGAACAGCAGGTGAACCTCACGCGCTTCAGCTTGTTCTTTCCCGAGAAGCGCGACTTCTTCCTCGAGAATCAAGGCACCTTCACCTTCGGCAACAACAGCTTCGGCGGGGGTGCCGCCAACAGCTCCGACCTGCCGCTGCTGTTCTACAGCCGGCGCATCGGCCTCGTGGGCAACCGCGAGGTGCCGATCCTGGGAGGTGGACGCTTGACCGGACGCGTCGGCCGCTACACCGTCGGCATGGTCAACATGCAGACCAGAGACGCCGCCGCGGCGAACGCCGCCGCCACCAACTTCTCGGTAGTGCGGGTGAAGCGTGACATCCTGCGCCGCAGCAGCATCGGGGTGCTCGGCACGGCGCGCTCGAAGGCGCAGGCGCGGCCAGGGTCGAACGAAGTGCTCGGCGTGGATGGCACGTTCGCGTTTTTCAACAATCTGACGTTCGCGACCTATTTCGCCAAGAGCTTCTCCGATCGCCTGACGTCCAAGGACCAGAGCTACCGCACGCAGATGGAGTACGCCGGCGACCGCTACGGCGTGCAACTGGAGCGACTGTCGATCGATCCGAACTTCAATCCCGAGGTCGGCTTCCTGCGGCGCACCGACATCCGCAAGAACTACGCGCAGGTGCGCTTCAGTCCTCGTCCAAAGAAGAGCAAGCGCGTACGGAAGCTGTCGAGCATCGCCCAGTTTACCTACCTCGAGGACAGCGCCGGACGGCTCAGCACCCGGATCGCAGACGGCGAACTCGCCGTGGAGTTCCAGAGCAGCGACCGGTTGAGCGTCGGCCTGAACGAGGACTACGAGCTCATCATTCGCCCGTTCTCGCCGCTTCCGGGCGCACGCGTGCCGGTCGGGGCCTACGAGTTCGTGACCGGCCGGGTCGGTTACAGCCTGGGACAGCAGCGGCGCATGAGCGGCAACGTGCTGGTCGAGACGGGCTCGTTCTACGGCGGCAGTCGCACCGCCGTCACCTTCAACCGGTCGCGGTTCAACGTCTCTTCGCAGCTCTCGGTCGAGCCGACGGTGTCAGTGAACTGGCTCGACCTGCCCGCTGGTGCCTTCGTGAACACACTGGCCGGATCGCGCATCACCTACACGGCGACGCCGCTGCTCTTTGCGAGCGCGCTCGTGCAGTACAACTCCAGTACGCACACGGTCAGTGCGAACGCGCGCCTGCGCTGGGAGTATCGTCCTGGCAGCGAGCTCTTCGTTGTCTACAACCAGGAACGCGACAGCGATGCCAGGCTTGGCGCACCGGGTCTGCTGAACCAGGCCTTCATCGTGAAGGTCAACCGGTTCCTTCGCTTTTGACGGCCGACCTGCACCGCGCCGGCTCGCGTGGCAGGCCCGAGAGCCTGTATCGTAGTGGCGGAGGGAACAGCATGATGTTCGGAAGACAGATGGTGGCGCTGACGGCGCTGGTGGTTCTGGCCGCGGCGGCCGTTGGGGCACGCGCCGAGCAGGCGGCGCCGCGCAAGTCCTTGATGGTGCCGTCGGCCTTCAAAGAGACGGCGCCAGATACCTACAACGTGAAGTTCGATACCAGCATCGGCGAGTTCGTGATCAAGGTGACCCGCGCCTGGGCGCCAAACGGCGCCGACCGGTTCTACAACCTCGTGAAGAACGGCTTCTACGACGAGGCGCGGTTCTTCCGCGCCGTGCCGAATTTCATGGTGCAGTTCGGCCTCAACGCCAACCCCACGGTGTCGAAAGTGTGGCAGACCGCGCGCATCCCTCCCGAC
>JANNEJ010000334.1:0-1761 GCA_031378585.1 Acidobacteriota bacterium
CGCACGCCCAAGCCCAGAGAGAACGACGACCGGCCAGGCGCCATCCGGCTGCAGAAACTGCTGTCGGCGGCCGGCATCGCCTCTCGCCGCACGGCCGAATCGCTCATCACGGAGGGCCGCGTCACGGTCAACGGCGTCGTCGCGGACACATTGGGGACCAAGGCCGTTCCCGGTGTGGACGACGTGCGGGTCGATGACCGCAGGGTCAAGCCTGCCGGCCGCCAGCGCTACATCCTGCTCAACAAGCCGAAGGGCTACGTGACGACGCGCCAGGATCCCGAGGGCCGGAAGACGGTGATGGACCTGCTCGGCGGCGTGTGGGAGTACGTGTATCCCGTCGGGCGGCTCGACTACGACACCGAGGGGCTGCTGCTGCTTACGAGCGACGGCGATCTCGCAGCCAGACTGACGCATCCCCGCCACGAGGTGGCGCGAGTGTACGAGGCCATTGTGACCGGCGAGCCCAGCGACGAAGCGCTCGAAGAATTGCGCCGGGGCATCTTTCTCGACGGCCGGCGCACGGCCGAAGCCGGCGTGATGCGTGGCTCGACCGTCAGCAAGGGCCGCGAGCAGACCACCAAGATCGTGCTGACGCTGCGCGAGGGACGCAACCGTCAGGTGCGCGAAATGTGCGCCCGCATCGGCCACCCCGTCCGCACCCTGCAGCGCGTCCGCATGGGCCCGCTGACGTTGCGGGGGCTGCCCACCGGGCACTGGCGCGATCTGTCGTCTGAGGAAGTCGCGGCGCTGCGCGCGGCCACGCGCTGACCCCGGCTGGGGCCGGGGCGAGACTAGTTGTCTTCCGCGCCGGGCGACGCGGACGGCTCGTCGCCGTCCTCGAGCGGCAGCATCTCGTCAGGCACGGTCGTCTCCATGAGCAGCGCCGGCGGGTCGAAGCCGAGTGCCTGCACCATGTCCTGCATGTTGGGCAGATCGGCCAGGTCCTTCAGACCGAAGCGGATCAGGAATTCCTTGGTCGTGCCGTAGAGGAAAGGCCGCCCGACCACGTTCTTTCGTCCGACGATCTTGATGAGGTGTCGCTCGAGCAATGTCGTCAGCACGCCGGAGGCGTTCACGGCGCGAATCTCGTTCACCTCGGCCGCAGTGACCGGCTGCCGGTAGGCAATCACCGACAGCGTTTCGAGCGCCGCCACCGAGAGCTTCTGCGCACTGCGCTCGTGGAAGAGGCGTCGCACCCAGTCGTGCAGTTCCGGCCGAGTCGTGATCTGATAGCCGCCGGCCACCTGCGCCAGATGCAAGCCGCCTGGCCGGTCGTAGCTGGCCATCAGCCCCTCGAGAGCCGCCTGAACGTCTTCCTTCGGCTCGTCCGACAGCAGCTTCATCAGCAGCTTGGGCGTCAGCGGCTCCGGCGACGCGTAGACGAGCGCCTCCACGATGGCCTGGAGCTGCGCCAGGTCCATGCGCGGACGCGCGTCGGCCTCGTTGCCGGGCTCGACCGCGGTGCCGGTGTGCGCGCCAGGCTGAGGGCCGCCTTCCGGGCCCTCGCCCTCGTGGGGCTCAGGCGCGATGGTGTCGTCGGGCATCTCGTCGCTCATACGTCCTCGTTCAGCTCCGCATCCGCATCCGCATCCGCATCCGCGTCGGCATCCGCATCGGCCTCGGGGTCCGCGGCCTCGCCACCCGACACAAGGGCGTGCGCCGACGGCGGCGGCACATCATCACTCTCCTGCCGGTGCGCGTTGTATTCGTCTTCCGGGTCGTGAATCGGATGCGGGGCGTCGTTTGGCCGCGCGCGCCGGT
>JANNEJ010000383.1:0-3163 GCA_031378585.1 Acidobacteriota bacterium
GACCCTGGCTGTTCACCTGCACCCGCTTGACCTGTTCCGGCGGCGTCACCTCGGCAAACGCATTGCGCGCATTCAGCGACTCGTCGCGGAACCCGAACGTGACGCGACTGCGCCACGCGCCCATGCCAGGCTTGGTGATGACTTCCACGCGCACCATGCCCGCTTCGTGATACTCCGCGGCGTACGAGTTGGTGCGGAAGCGAATCTGCTGAATCTGATCCTTGGGCGGAAGACGACCGCCGCGGAAACCGTCCACGAAGATCTGCGCGCCGGGACCGGCCATCTGGGCGAGCTGATCGGCCATCTCGTCGGGGTCGTCCGACAGCCCGTCGATCTCGTCTTGGGTGAGGGTGGTCGTGAAGCCATTGTCGCGACGCTCCGAGGCGTCGACGCCGCTGACCTGCACGTCTTCACGAATGGCCACAAACAGCGTGAGCGTCGCCTCGTTGGAGCCACGCTTCAACGTGAGCGAGCCACTCGACGGACGGAAGCCAGGAAACGACGCCCCCACCGTATACGTCCCGGGCGTCAGATCCGTTGCGACCGCGAGGCCTGAGTCGTCGACCTGCAGCGCGTGCTCCACGCCGTCGTCGCCCACGAGCAGCACGACGGCACCCGGCAGCACGGCCCTCGTCTCGTCGATCACCGTGACCCGCAACGACGCCCCGCCCCGGCTCTGCGCGACAGCAGTCGCCGCGGTCAACACGGCCACCGCCATCCATACTCCGATGATTCGCAACCCGGCACCCATGTTCATGTCCTTCGTCTGTCCGTGACGTTGGTCGCGCGACTACTTCTTGTCGAACAGGTCGGCCTTCACGGAGGGATTGACCTTGATCTTCTCGAGCGTCCATTCCTCGACAGGTTTGCCGTCGGCCGACACGGTGATGCGCTTGGGCACCTTCACGCCGTCAACCGAGCTGTAGTCCTCGAAGCTCATTTGCATGGCGCTCGGCGTGGGCGGAGGCATGGCCGCCATGCGCCGCTGCATCTCTTCGGGGCTGGGCCGCTGGCGCTCGCCACCGCCCGCCGCAGGTTCACCTGCCGGGGCGCCGCCGCCAGTACCCGGACCGGCCGCGCCACCAGCGCCGCCGCCCGTGCCGCTCCCCGGACCGCCAGGTCCGCCTGGTCCACCAAGTCCGCCGCGGCGTCCACCCGGGCCACCCTGCATCATGATGCGCGGCCGGATCTCCTGGTAGCTCAGCATCAACGGCAGATGCGTGGCCTGATCCACGAAGAGCCGCAGGGCCTGCCCGCGGGCGTCCTTCATCTCGATCATGTCGGCTTTGCCGTCGGGCGACTCGGCGACGCCCACGTAGGTGATCTCACCGGCGGCCGTGCCGAGCAACGCAAACATCCAGCGCTGCATCTCGGTCTTGAAGGTCGTGGTGCGGCGCTTCTCGGCCTCGGCCGGATCCGCGCCCGGCGCGCCGGGAGGGCCGTCGCGCATCACGATCTGCATCCCACCGCCCATGCCACCCCGGTTCTGCATGTCGGTCCACGAGGTGTCGCCGTTCAGCGCCTGCGTGCGCTCGATCATGGCGGGGCCCATCTGCATCTCTTCGAGCCGGTGCATCTTGTCGGGGCCAACGAGCACGAGCGTGACCGTGCCTTCCACGTCGCGCTGCCCCATCTGGCGGCGGAAGGGTCCCTCGACGCTCAGGCTCTTGACCTGATCCAGCTTCGCGCCGCCGAGCGCCTTGCGCATCTCGGCCACCACCTTGGCCGCCTGATCCGCGACCTGCTCGGCGGCGTACACCGGAAGGGGCACGACGCGATCGAGACCAGGGGCACCCACGCCCACGAGCATTGTCGCCGCTGCTGCCATCCACGCTTTCATGCCTGTCTCCTTGTGATGTCGCGCCGCCGGCCAAGAAGCCCCGCGTGCGGTCGTTCCGGTCTGTCCATTCTGACGGAGCCGACGGATGTTCCGACGTTAAGGCTCGGCAAAGGGTTTGTTAAGGATGTTAAATGCGAAATCGGCCCGAATTTGTGGCCTGTTTCGCATGTTAGAGTCGCCACATGTCGCGCGGTGTCCTCGGTCTCGCCAAGACGACCTGGCTGGCGGCCACGGTGGCCGTGCTGCTGCCGGCGCTCGCCTGGCTGCAGTACGACTGGGTCAATCAGATCGCCGCCGCCGATCGCGATCGGCGAGCGCGGACGCTGCGCGCCGCCGCCTCGCAGTTCACCTCGGCCGTCGACGCGGAGCTCTCGCGCGTGAGCGCTGGTCTGCAGCTCGACGGCGCCATGGTGGAACGCCGCGACTGGGACGCCTATGCGCTGCGCTACGAAAGCGCCGTGGCCAACGCCGCCACGGCCGCGCTCGTGAAGCAGGTGTGGTTTGTCGAGTCGCTGGGCTCGCCCGCCACGGGCGACGCGCGGCTCGTCCCGCATCAGTGGCTGCCCGACCTTCGCCGCTTCGGCGCTGTGGACTGGCCAACCGACCTCACGGCCGTGCGGGCGCAGCTGCAGAAGTTCGTCGAGGCGTCCGATGACGGCGTCGTGGGCCGCCGGGAGCGCATGGCCGCTGCGGCCGGGCTCGGTGACGAACGAACGCTCGTCTCGCTGGTGGTGCGGGTGGTGATGCCCCGGCAACGCAGCGGCACCGACCGCTTCCTTCCCGACGTGCAGGTGCGCGGCTTCACCGTCGTGGCCCTGGCGCTCGACGCCCTCACCAATCAGCGCCTGCCGGCGCTCGTGGCCGAGCACTTCCCCGAGTCGGCCGACTACCGCGTGGCCGTCGTGTCGAAGAACGGCGGCCGTGTGGTGTTCGAGTCCGAGCCCGGCGCCGCCGCAGCCACCGCCGAGGCGCCAGACTTCAGCGGGTCGTTCCTGCAGGCGCATGGTGGACCGACGATGATCTACACGCGCCAGAGCTCCGACGACCGCCTGCGTGAGGGCCGCCCGGACCTGCCGCCGCTTCCTTTGCCTTCACCTGCGCCCGCGTTCGGCGACGTGGCCGAGGGCACGGACCGAGCCGTCGTGAGTGTGATCGAGATGCGCGATCGCGACGGCCGGCGCTCGGTGCGCACGCGCACGGTCAATCACGGGCAGGGGCAGTGGGAGCTCCGCGTGCAGCACCGCGCTGGCTCACTCGAGGCCGCCGTGGCGGCATCCAGGCGGCGCAACCTCACGCTGAGCGGCGGCGTGCTGGCGCTGCTCG
>JANNEJ010000399.1:0-2352 GCA_031378585.1 Acidobacteriota bacterium
ACCGCTCGATCCACACCTGTCACGGAGGCACTTCACCCTACAAAACCAACCCATCCCTACAATCAAATCCGCGCAACCCAGCATCGATCTTCAAACCGGTCACGATGCCGAAATCGGCGGTCACGTTCGCCGAAATACGCAGTTGCATCGACGACCTGCACGCCATGCTCAAGGCTCATGGCGACTGGATGGCACTGGGTAGTGCCGATGAGCAGAAGCCTGCCGCAGACGGTACTGTCGAGGCATGGGGCCGCTCTGCCAGCAATCCGGTGAAAGGCTGGTACGGTATCAAGAAGGGACTGCGCGGTCGCTTTGGTATGTACGTGCCGCCGGTGCTGGAAGTCTTGGGCCTTGCCGAGGTCGAGCACCACCCAAAAAACAATCGCATGCGCGCGACGTAGCGAAGTCTGAACTCACCGAGCCGAAGGCTCGTGACTGACAGTCTGGACGTGAGGGACGATCGCAGCAATGAGCTGCGGCGCGCCAGGAACCGGCCTGTCGCGAACGACGGGGGGTGGCCGTCAAGAGCCCACCACGAAGGGCGGCTTCATGGCGACGCAAGCAAGTGATGTTCGGTGTGGGAATCGGTGTACGTCGCTCGCCAGGCGCCCTGCCCTGCCATGCCATACACCACGCCGGAAGTCAGCGTGGGGCGAACAGCCGAACATCCCAGACCACGGGTTCCGGTGCGCCGGCGACGATGCCGCTGGAATCGCGATGCCGTGGGTTGATGAGAACGTTCCCTTCCCTGCGTGCCACGACCGAGGGCACAACCAGTACCGCCGTTCGCAGCTCGCGAATCCATGCGTCACCAAAGGCTCGGGCCACGCGCAGGTCTGCATGGTCCCCACCGACGGGCAGGCCGCTCACATCGTGTCGCTCGACCGTGACCGCCGCTGCAATGGCGATCTCGACCGCGACATGAGTGCGCGGCACCCGTCCGATGCCGGCATGGGCCAGACACTCCAGCATCGCACCCGCATAGGAGCGGTTGGCATAGATAACCCCGAGGCCCGGTGAATTCCACCGGCCCCCAACAAGCGAAGCACCCACTGGGCTGAACGGGTCGAACCGGCCGTCAGCGATACGCCACGCCTGCCAGGCCTCCGTCTGCGCGGGTTTGCCCGCCAGCGCCTTCGATTTCGCTCTGATCGGACTGCTACGCCGCGACGCCATGGAACATCGACCAGAGCAGGTTCTCGACGCGGCGCGCTCCCAACTCGGTCAGGGCCACCTCGATCGGTCGCTTGCCCCCCAGCATGGCGTGGCCGGTGGACAGGAACGCCCGCGCGTCATCAACGCTGTCCCACACATGCTCCGCGGTAGCGATCACGCGCGCCAGACGCTCCACCCGCTCACCTTCCTGTGGCTTCAAATCCTCGCCGCGCCGGTGGAAGGTCGCCGACGGGATGACCCGCTGCATCAAGGCCGCCGCGTCGGGCGAAGCGCCATACACATGGCGCGCCACGGCGCCGAGTGATGCCTTGGGCAGGCCAGCTTCGACCTGTCGATCCAACTGCTCGATAGACGTGACTTTGCGTCGCAAGCCCAGGACCTGGGCGATCTTGCTCGGTTCGACGACGGCTGCGTACATGCGGCGTACTCCCAATTGATAGATTGAATTCTATCATCTGAATGAAACGCTGCGTGGCGCGGCGGCCGGGATCCAGCATGGCATCGTCGGTCCAACCGGCCCCGGGCGGTGGCTCCAAGCACCCCCGAACGTCGTGCTACGGAACTGCTACAGACAACGCAGGAACCCGCATGAACGCTGAACACGCCGTCCACTCCATCATCGGGGCCACGCACAGACGCCAGGGGTTAAGTGGTTGATTTGATAGCACTAATTTTTTCATTGTCGGTCCAGGCGCAGGTGCGGCGGACGAGATGAAGGCCGGGACGGAGGCAAACCGATCTGCGCATGGTAGTCAATGCCTTGCCAGCGATGATCCTGCGACGGGCAAGCATGTCGCAAGGCCGGTTTTCGGCTTGTCGTGCGGCGTCAGTGCTACGGATTTGCTACGGCGAGCGAGCGCGATTGCTACATCACCGGCGCAATCTGCCGCGGCCGAGCGCGCACGCTCCTGAGTCGCGCGGCTTGAGCTCTATGCCTGCTTTTGGGCAGATCGGTTGGCATGGTGTCGGGCGCTTCACGACCCACCAGCGACACTCGCCGCAGCTCAAGACGTGCACTTCCCATGGCAGCTAGATCGTGCGTCCTCCGTCAACCGGCAACTCGACGCCCGTGATGAAACGCGCCGCGTCGCTGGCCAGATAGAGCGTCGCCTGCGCCACATCCTCGGGCGTGGACATGCGGCCCAGCGGAATGCCGGCGACGATCTTGGCGCGCGC
>JANNEJ010000469.1:0-2080 GCA_031378585.1 Acidobacteriota bacterium
AGAGCCAGTTCAACGACACCGCGGCGGCGTTCTCCCCGGATGGGCGCTGGCTGGCGTATCAGTCGAACGAGTCAGGCACGGATGAGGTCTACGTTCGCCCGTTTCCGCCGCCTGCGTCCGAACAGGGCAGCCGTTGGCAGGTGTCGAACAACGGTGGCACGGCGCCGCGCTGGTCGCGGAGCGGGCGCGAGCTGATCTACCAGTCAGGCGACGAGCTCATGGCGGCGAGCTACACAGCGAATGGCGATACGTTCGTCGCGGACAAACCGCGGGTGTGGATCGCCGCACTCGGCGGCGCAGCAATCGGCGGCTGGGATCTGGCGCCGGACGGCAAACGCGTGCTGGTGGTGACGCCGGCGGCGGCGGAGACGACGAAGGCGGAGCACCACGTCGTGTTCCTGCAGAACTTCGTCGACGAGCTGCGCCGGAAGGTGCCGCTCGGGCAGTAGGTGGCCGACCGGTAACGCCACGTCCGGAGTGCCGACGCTGCGTCGTGTGTACTACAAAAGGTAATACAGGAGGCGACACGTGGCCACTCGAACGGTGAGACTCGATGACGAAGCGGAAGCCGCCCTCGAGCAGATCCGGGATGCCACCGGGCTGCCGATTTCCGAAGCGCTGAAACAGGGCCTGCGGGTACTGAGTCAGCGGGTCGTGCACGACGCGGCGCGAACCCCGTACGACGTGTATCGGCGGCTCGATCTCAGCCCCGGCGGCTACGCCATCGCGCCCTCCACAGACATTCGCCGCGGTGTCTCAGACGCGCTGCGCCGGAAATTCCGTCGATGATTCTCGTCGACACGGGGCCACTCGTGGCGCCGTTCGATCCCCAGGACGGGCAGCACGTCCGATGCGTGAGGACCCTCAAAGGGCGTCCGCGAGCCGCCGGGGACATCGCAATCAGGCGATGGAGATCGTGTCGTGAGCGCAGACCCTTGCGTCGATGAATCACCGGCGGCACTGAATCAGTCCAGGAAGTCGTAGGGCACGCGCACGCGGTCGTAGGTGATTCGCGCTCGTTGGTCCCGCGTGACCAGCGTGGCGCCGGCATGTAGGACCGTGGCCGCAATCAGCGCGTCGTAGATGGCGCCGCCAGTGAGCCCCTCACGGCTGGCCATCTCGTCGGCCAGCGACCTCGCGTTCGCGCTCGAGGCGCTGTCGTCGTTGTCGTCTTCGTCATCGGCGTCCGGATCCGCCATGGCTGCCGCCGCGCCGCAGAAACGGATATGGGACCGCGCCGGGTGGCTCGTGGCCGCACTGGCGTCGGTCGCAGCCATTGGCTTCGCGGTGGCCGCGCGCCGGGCGGCGCCAGAGGAGACGGACTCGGCGTCGATCCACTTCACGCAGGGCGTTGTGCCAGCTCCAAGCACCGGCCTGTCGGCCGCGCCGAATCCCAACGTGTCTCCAGATGGGCGGCATCTCGCCTACGCGGCACCCAGGGTCCAGGGCGGAGCCGTCTTTCTCTGGATCCGCTCCTTTGATGACCTGGACGCCAGGGTCATCGAAGGCACGGACGGAGCGGCCTACCCCTTCTGGTCTCCCGACGCGCACTCGGTGGGATTCTTTTCGGCCAGCAGGCTGAAGGTGGTGTCGCTGGACGGATCGCGGCTTCGCGAGGTGTGTGCCATCAGCATGGGCAACCGCGGCACGTGGAGTGCCGACGATGTGATCCTCGCCAGCACGCCGGCCAACCCGGGCATCGTGCGGGTGTCCGCGAGCGGAGGCCAGCCGACGGTGGTCACCACCCCGGACACAACCCAGGGTGAGCGCAAGCACTGGTTTCCGTCATTTCTGCCCGGCGGCCGCCGTTTCCTGTACCTCAGCCAAACCGACCAGGGCCGCTCGGTGATGGTGGCCTCGCTCGACGGTGGACCGGCGGTGCGACTGGTGGCGGCTACGTCGGTCGCGCACTACTCGCAGGGGCACCTGCTCTACGTGAATGGCACGACGCTTACGGCGCAGCCATTCGATCCCGACACCCTTCGTCTCGGTGCCCAGGCCGTGTCGGTCATCGCCAATGTGAAGACGGAGCCGCAACGTGGCGACGCGGCGTTCTCGGCCTCGGCCGCCGGCACGCTGG
>JANNEJ010000480.1:0-2878 GCA_031378585.1 Acidobacteriota bacterium
CACCCGTGACCAGCGCAACTTTCCCCGTGAGGTTCTTTCTCCTGACAGTCGCGCCGATGTCCTGAGGTACTCCTGCTTGAACCTGAGCGGATTCCCAAGACCCGATCCCAGCCGACCTGGTCAAGACGATGGCCGGGTGGACTGCCGTGAGGGCAACCCGAGCGTGGTCCCGGCGTCCTTATTCTGCGCTAATTCCCGGGCCCCGGCGCGTTCCAGATCGCCCCGCAGAGCCGCGTGCACGGCCGGCGCCCGCTAGCGGACGGTCGCCGACACCCGAAGGCTCTCGCCACCGTCGGTCTTCAGGACGAGCGCCACGGTGCCACCCGCGGCCAACGGTCGCGTGAGACCGACCAGCCGAAGATGGGGTCCGGTGGCGGCGGCGTCAACGCTGCCGTAGGCCGGCACGGTGAACTCGGCCACCACGGCTGGCTCGGCTCCGGGCTTGGCGGCGGCCCGCAGTTCCACTGACGCGGCCGCGTCGCTTGTGGCCGACACGACGAACACGTCGTACATGCCTGGATTCTTGAGCTCCACATAGGCCGACGCCCACGTGGCTCCCGCCTGGGGCGCCGCCACCCAGGCCGAGACGGCCGACGGCGCTGTCTGGGCCGAGGTTCCCGTCGCGACCATCGCCATTCCCAACCCGAGTGCGCACAGACCAATTCGAGACATCACACGCTCCTCTGCCAGCGTCGGTGACGCCGTGGTCAGCAGTGTAGCGTGGGACGGGGCTGACCCGGAGCGTCTCGGACGCAGACGCGCGCTATCGCCGGTTGAAGAGGAACTCCTGCACCTTGCCGTCGGGCGTGCGATACATCAGCGTCGTTGCGGGCGTTACGCCGAGCACGATCCTGAGACTCGAGACTTCCATGCCCCCGCGCTCGCGAATCGGTCCGGCCTCGACCTGGCTGACCTCGCCTGCCTCGACGAGCGACCGCGACATCACCGCGAGGCGTGCCGGCGTGAGAAACGCGCTGTACTCCGGGCCGAGCAGACCACGGTCGACTTGCCCCGCGCGCATCTGGGACAGGAGCTGCAAGGCGACCTCCCGGGCCGGCGCGCCCGCGATGGCCGGCGCATCGGCCTCCGGCATCAGCTTCGCCAGCACCGCGCTCTCGATCGCATCGAGCACCCCGCCGGCCCAGTCGGCGTTGGCCATCACCGCCACGCCGGACCGCGACGCCGGGATGAAGGCGTTGCGCGAGCCGAAGCCGCTCACGCCGCCGCCGTGCTGCAGCACGAGCACGGGGCCGCGATCGCGAATCGACTGGCCGCAGCCGTATCCGCTCGACCGGCCATCGGTCAGCGTGCGCGGCGTGGTCATCACGGCCCACGAGGCCGGTGACAGCACCGTGCCGTCCATCAGCGCGAGATCCCACGTGAGCAGATCCGAGGGTGTCGACCAGAGTCCGCCGGCCGCGCCAATCCAGCCCACGCCTTCGGGAATCGACGGCTCGACCGGACCCAGACCAAGCGGCGTGTAGCCCTCGGCCATGCCCGGGCCGCCGCGCGCCGGTTCGTAACGTGTGTGGCGCAATCCCAGTGGGCCGATGATGCGCCGCTCGAGCGCCGCGGCCATGGGCTCGCGACCCGCGATCTCCGCGATGCGGCCGAGCAGCAAGTACCCGGTGTTGCTGTACGAGTACCGCGACCGGGGCTCGAAGTCGAGCGGGCGCGAGGCAAACTCGGTGATGACCTCGGCGCTCGGCCGAGGCGCGGCCATCGGCCGGTCCACGAAGTCGAGCGGATAGTAGTCGCGGTAGCCCGACACCATGCCCCCGATGTCGCGCACGGTGATGTCGGCCGCGCGCGTGAGCCCAGGCGCGTACTTCGCCACCGGGTCGTCGAATGAGAGCTTCCCCTCCTGCGCCAGCTGCAGCGCGACCGTGCAGGTGAACTGCTTGGTCACTGAGCCGACGGCAAAGAGCGTGTCGGTGTCGACCGGCGTCTTCGCGGCCACGTTGGCCGTGCCGTAGCCTTTCGCGAAGACGACGCGCCCGTTTTCCATCACGCCGACCGTCACGCCGACGGCGTGCTGCGCCAGGACGACCGCCGTCACAAACGCATCGAGGTCGGCGGGGCTGAGCGAGGCGAGCACGGGCGCGGCAGGTGCCGCGACGGACGCGGCAGTTGGCGGCAAGGCGGCCGGCGCGGCTGGCGCAGCTGGCGGCGCCGCCGTGCAGCCGGTCGCCACGACGAGCATGACGATCGCGCTCAGACGTGACATGGTCTCCTCCAGGTCACGATTCGCGCAGCGCGACCATCGGATCCACGCGCGTGGTCCGAAGTGCGGGCAGCACACTGGCCAGCACGCCCGCCAGCATCAGCAGCGCGGCCGCGGCGGCAAAGGCCGGCACGTCGAAGGGCCCGACGCCGTAGAGCACACCGGCCAGTGACCGCGCCAGCCCAATCGACGCGGCCAGGCCCACGACGCCGCCAATCGCCACGAGCGTCACACTGTGCCGCACGACGAGGGCCACCGCGTCGCCGGCGGTGGCGCCGAGTGCCAGACGCAGGCCAATCTCCTTGGTACGCTCGCCCACCGAGTACGACAGCACGCCGTAGATGCCGAGCGCCGCCAGTAATAGCGCCGCAAACGCGAACAGCGTCAGCAGCGTGGTGCTCAGGCGCGGCAGGAACACCGCCCGGGCCAGAATCTGGTCCACGGTGCTGAGCTCGTAGATGGGCTGTTGCGGATCGACTTCCCAGATCACGCGCTGAATCGTCCCGGCAAAAGCGCCCGGGTCGCCGCTCGTCCTGGCCACCAGCGCCATGCCGGCCGACGGGCTCTGACGCATCGGCAGGTAGACCTGCTTCTTCGGTTCGCTCTCGAGGCCCTCGTTGTGCACGTCGCCCACGACGCCGACCACTTCGCTCT
>JANNEJ010000548.1:0-3424 GCA_031378585.1 Acidobacteriota bacterium
GGCGTGGATCTCGAGTGCGCGGCCTGGCCGACGAAGCGCAGCACATGGCGCTCGACCCCGTAGGTGCCGATCACCGCACCGGTCGAGCGGCCCATCGATTCCAGCACTGGCCCTTGCTCGATGTGCAGCCCGACATATGCGCGCGGATGACGATCGTCGAGTGCCCGCCGGGCCTCGGGCATGCGGTCCACGTCCACGCCGTTCTCGGCGAGTGCAGCCGCGAGCCGCACGCCCTGACGATCCACCAGGTTGCGTACGGTGTCGGGCACGAGGCTGCCGCTCGCGCCCGATGACCCGAGCAGGCTGCGCGAGAAGCGCGCGCCCTCCTCGTCGGCGAAATCCACGACGGCCAGGGTCACGGGCGGCATCGTGCCCCGGTAGCGGCGCAGCGTTTCAACCCATGCGAGCACGCCGAGTGGACCGTCGAGCCAGCCGCCGTTGGGTACTGAGTCGAGGTGGCCGCCGATGACCGTGTCGGGCCGAGCGCCCGGCAGCGTGATCCAGTTGTTGCCGGCAGCGTCCGTCTCCGTGCGCAGGCCCTCGGCCGCCAGCAGTTCGTCGAGCCACCGGCGCGCGTCACGCCATACCGGGCCTCACGCCACCCGCTGGGCACCATGGGCGTGCGCTGGTGCGCGCCGCCAGAACGCGCAGGTTGGCGATGACATCGCGTGCGCTCACGTGGTCTCCTGATGATGTGGGGCAGGCAGGTGCTGCTCGGCAGCCCTACGCGGGTGACGGCCGCGCACGGCCAACCTTGGCCTACTTCGGATTCTGCGTTGGCCGATCCTGATCGAGCGGATGCTGCCATCGCAGGCGGGGGAACCGTGAAAAGTCGCGGTCGGTGGTGATGTAGGTGCAGTTGTGCTCCAGCGCCAGCGCCGCGAGACAGGCATCCTGCACCACGTTGCCGCGGCAGTCCGCGCGTTCGCACAACTCCCGGAACAACGACCAGTGCTGCGCGTCTGCCCGCAGGGGCCGCGCGGCCGATCCGCCAAGGCAGGCATCGACAAACCGTTCGACGGTCTTTCGGGGCGCCGGCGTCTTGTAGATGGACGGGTGCGTGGCGATGCGGACGACGGCGGCCAGCACCGGCTCGAACAGCCCCACTGGCTCCGGACCGCTCAGCGCGGCTTCCAGCCATCGCCGAAACTCCCCGTGCCGGTCGCTTTCTTCCCGAAAGGCGTACAGCAGCACGTTGACGTCGAGCGCCATCATCGCAGGCCGTCCATCCGATCGTAGACCGTGCCCATGTCGTCGAGCGTCACGCCCGGCTGCAGGCCATCACCCTTGAAGGTGGGTAGCGTCACTGGCCTTCGGCGGGCCGGCTCGAGCCGGGACAGCCGTAGGCGAAGGGCTTCCTCCACCAGCGCGGCGAGCGTCGTGCCCTGCCGGGCTGCGAAGGCCTTGGCCCGGCGATGGAGGCTCTCGTCCAGCGCGATGATGGTTCGACGTGACATGCACAAATAATATCACTTACTTGCACAAATGTATCTCGCTGTGGCCTGGTGGCGGCGCATGGCATCGACGTTCTGGGCACGGCTTTGACGCGACATCGACTGCTCAGGCGCGCCACATCCCGATCGCCAGCCACACGAGCGCGATGAGGCCGGCGAGCACGCCGCCCAGCAGGAGCCGCATGCCGAGCGAGATGAACGGCGGCACGGCGCTGGCGAACTGGCCGCTATGCCCGTCGATGATGATGTGGTGGCGGTCGCCGCGGTACTCGATGTCGGTCGTGTAGAACGGCCTGAGGATCAGCCAGCCCTTCTCGTGTGACCAGCTGGGCCAACGTTCATCCGGCCCCCCGAACACCCCGGCATCCTTGTTCACCAGCCGCTTGACCAGGTCGTCGAGCCGCGCGTGCGCCGCACTCCATGCCTGGAACAGGTCGCCCTCGTACTGCTCGACCACGGCGCCGGCGAGGTAGCGCCGGTCGTAGGCAACCGCGTGAGCGAACGGCGACGGCAGGGCCTGCAGCAGGCTGGCCGGCAGGCGATGGCTCCCGGGCTCGTGCTCGCCGTAGTCCCCGGCGATCTCGCCCGAGGTGACATGCTTGTCACCCCTGGAGTTCGTAGCCGTGTGCCGCCACGAACAGTGCACGCGTACCGAGAACTGCCAGTACGGAAGGTAGCGCGCCACGAGCGGCCCGGGTTCCAGGTGCCGCGTGCGAAGGTCGGATCCGCGGAGGTCGCGCCACCAGGCGCGCAGCCGCTCGCGTGCTTCGACGTCGTCGATGCGGAACGGCACCACGCCGGTCGGTCGGATTGGCATGTCGCTCTCATTCAGCGGGCGGAGCAACGGCGTCAGGCATGCCCGGCAGGTCGTGCCCTCGAAGCCTGGCTCGAACACGACGGCATCGCTGCAGGTCGGACACGGCCGCTCCACCCGGACGGGCGCGAACGTCCGGCGGTTCTCCGGAGAGTCGCGGAGGTACGGCACAAGGAAGAACGACGCGGCAGGCGTCGGGTCGGCTGCGGGCAGCGGCGTGACCGAACCGCACGACCGGCACGCCACCTGCTGCGTCGACGGACGCCACGTGGCGCTGGCCCCGCACGCCTCGCAGCGGTAGGCGTGCAGCCCCGTTGCCGGGTCTCCCGTTTGGTCCAGCCCGTACGGTTGAGCCACTTTGGACTCCTTCGCGGCAGCTGGCCTGCCTGCGATACGGTAGAAGGTCTCTGCCGGCGTCCGCGGTGGCCGCCGTCATGGTCCACAAGGAGGACGATAGTAAACATTAGCCGGGTCTGGGGCTGACAGAAACCCCATTATCCGACCATGGCCCCCACTACCTAGGCAGATTTTCTCACCCTGCCACACGCGCCATATGGGTTGCCATCGAGCTTCATCGACCACGCGCCTTCGGCGTGCAACACCTCGCCAATCGCGCCTTGGCGCACCAGGTTGAACGCCATCATCTCGGCGCGACGTAGTTGCAGTTCTCCATCAGAACTACATGTGAATGTCGAACTGGCGTCTCCCGCACATTTCATCCCGGCACTACCGGGCTGGCGCGACCGCAGCCCCTTCGCCTGCGGCAGCGAGGGGCGCTCGAAAACCGTTTGACGGCAACGCCGAACGGGCCTACTCTCCCGGCATGCAGCGACACTCCCTGACGATCCCAGCCGCCCTGGCCGTGCTCATCGCCAGCACTCTCAGCCTGCCGTCGGCGCAGACCCCGGCGCGCCGCGGCACCGACAACGGCGAATGGCGCACGCTCGGGGGCGACCTCGGGCACACCCGCTACTCGCCGCTCGACCAGATCACGCCGGCCAACTTCGAGTCGCTCAAGGAGGCGTGGCGGTTCGGTCCCGTCGACGTCGTCGGCGACATGACGGCCCGCGCCACGCCGAGCTACGTCGGCGGCAAGCTGCTGAGCGTCGCCGGACCACGGCGGCACGTCGTGTCGATCGACCCGACGAGCGGCAAG
>JANNEJ010000549.1:0-5360 GCA_031378585.1 Acidobacteriota bacterium
CCCGCTTCCCGAAGCCAACGCGCATGCGGACGGCATGAACCCGCTGTGCGGTGACCAAATTGCCATCTCCGCTGTGGTGGACGACGGTGTGCTCAAGGATGTTCGTTACGAAGGCCACGGCTGCGCGATTTCGAAGGCGTCGGCGTCGCTCATGACCGAAGCGCTGCGCGGCCGGTCGGTTGACGAGGCGCGTCAGCTCTTCGCCGAGTTCCACGAGATGGTGATGTCGCCGTCCTCGGCGCCCGCTCGCGATCTGGGCAAGTTGAGCGCTCTGGCCGGCGTGCGCGAGTTCCCGATGCGCGTCAAATGTGCCAGCCTGGCGTGGCACGCGCTGAAGGCCGCGCTCGAGAGCGCGTCGCCGGCTCCGGTCTCTACCGAGTAGGCCACGATGTCTGTGATAAGGATGCTGTCCGTGATCCCTGACCATACCGGCCAACCCTCAGAGGTGCCCGACGAGTTCGGCGTGCCGCTCGACATTACGCCAGACCCGCTGCAGATGGACGCGCTGCGTCCCAAGGTGATCGAGGCGCTGAAGCGGGTGTTCGACCCCGAGATCCCCGTCAACATCTTCGATCTCGGGTTGATCTATGACGTGCTCGTCGACGCCGATTGCAACGTGGGCGTGCGGATGACCCTGACTGCACCGGCGTGCCCCGCGGCCCAGACGCTGCCAGGCGAGGCGCGCGACGCCGCGCGGTCGGTCGAGGGCGTGACCAGCGCACAGGTGGAGATCGTGTTCGATCCGCCGTGGTCGATGGACCGCATGGGCGACGCCGCGAAGCTGCAACTGGGACTGTTGTAAGCTTCGGCGTCACGCGCCGATGCTGGAAACGCCGCCCGCTCCGTCCCGCTTCCTCGTGTTCGATCGGCCGGCCTGGGCGAAGCTGCGCGACAGCACACCGCTGACGCTGTCGGAGCGCGACCTGAGCGAGCTGCGCGGTCTGAACGAGGCGCTCTCGCTCACCGAAGTCGAGCAGATCTATCTGCCGCTGTCGCGTCTGCTCACGCTCTACGTGCGAGCCACGCAGCAGCTGTACCGCGCGTCACAAACCTTCCTGGGCGACCACACCGCGAAGGTGCCGTTCATCATCGGGCTGGCGGGCAGCGTCGCGGTGGGGAAGAGCACGACCGCGCGCATTCTGCAGGCGCTCCTGACGCGCTGGCCCGGGCATCCTGCCGTGGATCTCGTGACCACCGACGGGTTCCTGTTCCCGAATGCGGTGCTCACGAGCCGCGGCGTGATGCACCGCAAGGGCTTCCCCGACAGCTACGACCGGGCCAGGCTCGTGCGGTTCCTGGCCGACCTGAAGGCCGGGGCAGACACCGTGGACGCGCCGGTCTACTCGCACCAGCGCTACGACATCGTGCCGGGCGCGTTGCATACCGTGCGCCATCCCGACATCGTGATTGTCGAGGGCCTGAACGTGCTGCAGGCGCCGCCCGAGCGGGCCGAGACGCAGATGTTCGCCTCCGACTTCTTCGACTTCACGATCTACGTGGATGCCGATGAGGTCGACATCGAGCGGTGGTACGTCGAGCGCTTCCTGCGCTTGCGCGACACCGTGTTCCAGGATCCGCAGTCGTACTTCCATCGCTACGCGGCACTCGATGAGGCGCAGGCGCGGACCACGGCCGCCGGCATCTGGAACGAGATCAACGGCGTGAACCTGCGCGAGAACATCGCGCCCACGCGGTTGCGGGCCCATTTGATCCTGCGCAAGAGCGCCGACCACGCCATCGAGCAGGTGCAGCTGCGACGACTGTAGGCCTTCGCGTTGCGCCGAGGTCCTAGCCCCGCGAGGGCCTCGCCTGCGATGGCCGGCCTAGCTGCGGTCGGGATACACGTTGAACGTCTTGCCGTTCCAGGTGACGCGCTCGGTCTTCACCTCGAAGCGCTTCGGGTCCACATGCCGGTGGCCGTGGATGCGCACCGTGGCCCCGAGCGGAATCACGCCGCTCTTCAGTCCCGCGCGCGTCGTGGGGGCCGGTGGCGCCAGCGTGAGGTCCCACACCTGGCTGTCGACCTTGATCCGCATCGTGGCATGGGGCCCTTCGATGCGCACGTCGGCCTCGACGGTGCCTTCGAGTTCGAACTCGGCCGTCTGATACCCCGCCCAGCCATGGTGCGCGGCGGCCGACCCGGCCAGGCACAGGAATACTGCGGTGAACATCCATCGTGACAGCGTCGTGCGCATGGTCGTCTCCCCGACGAGCCCGGAGCCCGTCTATGGCCAGTCTACGTCGAGCCAGCGCCCGGTGCTACCATCAGACTGATGGCGGCTGGCGGCCGTCTAATCCAACCATGACACGCGTTCTCGCCGTCCTGCTCGCGATGTCCGTAGCCGCGCCACTACCGGCACTGGCGCAGGCCCAGGCGGGCGACACGAACGAGTCGCCGGCCATCAACACCGACGCGCTCGGTGTGTCGATCTCGCGGATCAGGCGCCAACTTGCCGCCGACTCGCGCGCACGCAGCGAGGGCTCGTCGCCACTCCGGTTGGAGTACCGCGTGGACGTCTTTGGCAGCGCGCCGTCGCTCCGTTTCTTTGCCGGGCAGGACCTGGTCTGGGGCGGCGTGCCCGGCTCGGCGCCCACGCATCGCGACATGATGTTCCAGATGACGCCGCAGATCTTCCGGCAGCCGACCGTAGACTTTCTTGGACTGGTCGTCGGCGCGGCGGCCTCGGGCGCGAAGAAGGTGGAAGACTGGCGCTACCTGCGCGACTTGCGCAACTACCAGAAGCTCATCGAATCCGGCGTGATTGTGCCGGCGCCGCCGCCGCGCAAAAACTAGCGCACCCGCTGAGAGTTGTAACGATTTGTAACAGGGCCTGTCACCGTTACAAATCACAGAAATTGCCCCGCGTGGAAATGTAACGGTGACAGGCCCCGTTACAAATCAGACACGATGAGCACGATGGCGGCGACCGCCGTCGCGACGCCCAGCCACTGCAGGCGTCCCAGGCGCTCGCCGAGCACGTAGCGCGCCAGCAGTACCGTGCTGGCCGGGTAGAGCGAGGCCAGCGTGGCCACGAGACTCAGTTGCCCCTGCCGCACGGCCACGAGATAGAGGCCGTTGGCGATCATGTCGAGCGCGCCGCAGCCGATGGCGGGCGCGATGGCGCCGGCGGGAATCTTCCACGGCTCTTTCCGCGCCAGCGCCATCGTCAGAAACAGCGTGACCGACACCGATCTCGAGACCGCGAGCGGCCACAGACCGGCGGGCGCCTGCGTTTGGCCCAGGCACACGAAGAAGCCGCCGATCGCGACGCCAGACGCCAACGCGATGCGCACGGCCTGCGCCACCTGTGCCGCCGAGCGCGGCGGCTCATGCGTAGGCGAGTTGGCCGGCGCGTCCTGGCCAAGGAGCACCACGGCCACGATCGCCAGCGCCACGCCGATGGCCGCGGCTGGCGTAAGCTGCTCGCCGAACATCAGGCCCGCGATGAGCGGAATCACCACGGCGCACACGGCCGTGATCGGCGCCACGACGCTCATCGGGCCCATGGCCAATCCGCGGTAGAGCAGACCCACGCCGACGCTGCCAGTCAGGCCGGCCAGCGCGCCGAACGTGACGTCGTGTGCCGTCACGGTGGCATCGAGCATCAGCGGCGTGCCAAGCAGCAACAGCACCAGCCCGGCGCCCTGCGTGGCGATCACGGCTGCAAGCGTCGAGGCACGTCTGGCCACGGTGCCACCCAGGAAGTCGGCCGCGCCGTAGATCGCGGCGGCCATGAGCGCAAAGATCGACGTCATGTCAGCGCCCGTCGTCCCAGCGCTCGGCCGGCAGCAACCGCGCCGGCACGTCGAACCCCAGCGCGCGGCACAGCACCGCGTGGAGCTGGCGCACGCCCTCGGTGAGGGCGGCTGGCCCAGGCTGCAGGATGTAGGTGGACTTCACTTCGTAGAGGCGGTCGGCCACGATGAACGGCACAGTCTGCCACCCCTCACGCCGCCGCACCTTGTCTTTCTTGACGGGCTTGCCACACCACGAGCCGATGAACACCTCGGGCGCCGCGGCAATGACGCGTTCGGCCGTGACGATGCGGTCCTTGCCGAGGCCGGCACTGCGCAGCTCGGGGAAGATCGGCGTGCCGCCGGCGATCTCAACGAGTTCCTCGACCCACCGGATGCCGCTGATGAGCGGCTCGTCCCATTCCTCGAAGTACACGCGAGGGCGCGACGAGAAGCGCGCCGCCGACGCGCGAACGTCGTCGAGCCCGCGTTCAAATTCCACCACGAGCTCCGCGGCCTTCTCGGGCACGCCCACGATACCGCCCATGATGCGGATCATCTGCAGAATCTCGGGTACGCTGCGCTGATTGAACGTGAACACCGGGAAGCCGCGTGTGACCAGTTCGGTCGCGATGTCGGCCTGCAGGTCCGAGAACGCCAGAATCAAGTCCGGCTCGAGCGCGGCGATCTTGTCGTAGCGCGCGTGGAGGAAGGAGGAGATTTTCGGCTTCTGGCGGGCTTCGGGCGGCCGAACGGTGTAGCCAGAGATGCCCGCAACACGGTCGCCCTCGCCGAGCAGGTAGAGCGTCTCGGTGGTTTCCTCGGTGAGGCAGACGATGCGGTGAGGGAACATGGGCGGCGTCACGCCAGTCTGATGTCGGCGAAGGTGAACCCATCACGGGTCACCGTGCCGTGCACGGTGATGGGCACGGGCTGCGCGTACATCGGCCCGTCCCACGCGCACGAATGGAACTCGCCGTTCTCGCCGCACGGGTCTACTTCAGCCGGCAGGGCCGCCAGCAGTGCGTGGTCGAACGAGCGGCCGGCAAACGACGGGTCGAGCACCCGGGGGTCGACCGTGCTGAGCGTGGCGCGCAGGCCGCCGTCGATCATCGCGCGCGCGAGATGGGCGGTCGTGCCGAGACGCCACAGCGGGAAGAGCGGTTCGAGACCCGTGCCCGCGAGACGGTCCTCGCGGTAACGCCGCACGTCTTCGAGGAAGAGATCGCCGAACGCCACATGCGTGAAGCCCGCCGCCCGCAGTCCCGCGACCGCCCCACCCATCCGCTGCTCGTACTCGTCGTTGCTGCACGGCCAGGGCAGTGGCACGACGTGCAGCGGCAGGCCGGCTGCACGTGCCTGCGCCTCGAGCACGTCACGCGGCACACCGTGCATCGCCACGCGGTCGAAGGCTTCGTTGGTGGTCGTGAGCAGGCCGTGCACGGCCCCTGGATGCTCGAGCCGCAGCCGGTGCAGCATCCACGCCGAGTCTTTGCCGCTCGACCACGAGACCAGGATCTTCATGGCGTAAACGCCCCGGGATGCAGGGTGCGCGCCAACCGCTCCACGGCCTTCGCCACGCGCGGCCCAGGCACTACCAGTCCATCGCCGGTCACGACATGCAC
>JANNEJ010000551.1:0-1545 GCA_031378585.1 Acidobacteriota bacterium
GACCCGGCCGGTGCGGTAGCGGTCCTTCACGCTGGCCGCCACCGCGAGCAGTGCGGGGTCGCCTGCGAAGCGTCGCATCACCCACGCGGTCGGATCCTGACCCGCGCTGCCTTCCGTGCGGATCAGATCCATCGGGTGCCACTCGGTGAAGTCGCTCCCGTGGCCCTTGCCGCGCGTGCCGGTCTTGAACGCGCCGATGTTCACGGCGGCCGTGCCGATCACGATGTCCGACACCCGCAGCATCGGGTCGTGCCCGCCGGCCGTGCCCTGATTGACGATCGCCCTCGGGTGAAAGCGCTCAATCGCCAGCGCCGTCGCGGCCCCGGCGTTTGCCATGCCTTTCTGGGTCCTCGAGACGACGACCGGGTAGCCGTCGAGCGTGCCGGTCCAGAACGTCCAGCCCTGCACCTCGTGCTCGGCGGGACTCGCCAGCGCCGCCACGAGCTCCCGCGTTTCGACCGGCATCGCGCCTTGAATCACGATGGGATCGGGCGCCCGCGCCGCCGGCGCGCAGGCCGCCGCCGCGGCAACGATGAGACACGATGCGACGACCCGCGCGATCGACATGGCCTCGGCTCCCTGCGTCGACGACGCTCCCTGCGTGGACGACGCGCGAATGGTAGCATCTGACCTTTCATGAGCTCGCCGCGATCCCCGTCCTGGTACGACGATACGGTCGGCGGCGTGACCACGTTTGCGACGATGGCCTATATCGTCGTGGTCAATCCCGGCATCCTGTCGACGCCCGGCACCGGCATGCCGTTCTCCGGCGTGCTCACCGCAACCGTGGCGCTGGCCTGCGGCATGACGCTGCTGATGGGGCTCTACGCGAAGCTCCCGTTCGCCGTCGCGCCGGGCATGGGGCTCAACGCGTTCTTTGCGTACACGCTGATCCTGCAGCACCACGTGCCCTGGCAGACCGCGCTCGGCATGGTGTTCTGGGCCGGCGTGCTGTTCCTGCTGGTGTCGGCGACGCCCATTCGCGAGCACGTGGCGCTGGCCATTCCAGCGTCGCTGAGATCGGCCGCGGCCGGTGGGCTCGGGCTGCTGCTGACGTTCCTCGGGCTGCGCACGCGGGCGTCGTCGTCGCCGATCCCGCCACGCTGGTGCGCATGGGCGCGCTCGATCACAAGGCCGCGTTCCTGCTGCTCGGCATCCTGGTGGCGGCCTTCATGACGCAGCGCAGGAATCCGCTCGCGTTCCTCACGGCCATCGCCGTGGTGTCGGGGCTGGCGTGGGGCCTGGGCTTCGAAACCGCGCCCGCGCAGATCCTGAGCCTGCCCGACTTCTCGTCGACCGTGCTGGCGCTCGACCTCACGGGAGCGCTGCACTGGTCGCTGTTGCCCTCGATCGTCGCGATTCTCTTCACCGATCTGTTCGATTCGCTGTCCACCTTCATCGGCGTCTCGACGGCCGCCGGACTGACGGAGAACGACGGCCGCCCGCTCAATCTGCGGAAGGGCCTCATCGTGGACGCGGTGGCCACGGCATCTGCCGGCCTGCTCGGGTCGTCGCCGGGGACGGCGTACGTCGAGAGCATTGCCG
>JANNEJ010000813.1:0-5625 GCA_031378585.1 Acidobacteriota bacterium
GGCCGGCGGCACCGCGCGCCGACGCGCGTCTCTTCGCCGACGGCGCGCTGGCGCGTGCGTTCATCAGCTCCACGGCCTGCGCCATGGTGAGTGAGTCGGGCGCGGTGCCCTTGGGCAGCGACGCGTTGGTCGTGCCGTCGGTCACATAGGGTCCGTAGCGCCCATCCAGAATCCGCACGGGTGCGCCGCCGGTGGGATGCGGCCCCAGCGCCTTCAGCTCGGTCGCAGCCGCGCGCTGTCGCCGTTGCCCCTTGGGCTTGGCGATCAGCTCCTTGGCCCGCTCGAGCGTGATCGTGTAGACGTCGTCGTCGGCTTCGAGCGATCGATACTCGGGGCCAATCTGCACGTAGGGGCCGAAGCGTCCTCGATTGGTGAGGATCATCTGCCCGTCGCCTGCGAGCCCCAACTCGCGCGGCAACGACAGCAGCCGCAAGGCCTCTGGCAGCGACACGGTGTCTTCCGACATCTCGCGGTCAAGCGACGCGCGCTTGGGCTTGTCTTTGCTGCCCTTCTCGGGGTTCTCACCCAACTGAACGTACGGACCGAACCGGCCGTGCATCACGTACACGGCCAAGCCGCTCTTGGGATCGGCGCCAAGCGATCGCGGGCCCTCGGCTTTGGCCTTCAGTAGTTTCAGCGCCTCTTCGAGCGTGAGGTCGGCCGGGCTCATGTCTTCGGGCACAGACGCCCTCGGCGCGTCCTCACTCGTCTCGCCGAGCTGCAGGAACGGGCCGTAGCGCCCGATGCGCACGCGCACGTGCTTGCCCGATTCCGGATCGACGCCCAGGTCGATCATCGGGTAGTCGATCGACTGTTCCTTGCCGGCCACGATCGTCTCGAGCCCGGTGTGCTTGCCGTCACCCCGGTAGAACGCCTTGATGAAGTCGAGCCAGTCTCGTTTGCCGTTCGAGATCTCGTCGAGCATCTCTTCCATTTCAACGGTGAAGCCGATGTCGACGTAGTCGGCGAAGTGCTCGCGTAGCAGACGCGTGACCGCAAATGCCGTGAAGCTCGGCACGAGCGCCTTGCCCTGCTTGCTCACGTAGCCGCGCCGCTGAATGGTGGCCACCGTGGGCGCGTAGGTAGACGGCCGGCCGATGCCTTCTTCTTCGAGGCGCTTCACGAGCGAGGCCTCGGTGAACCGCGCTGGAGGCGAGGTTTCGTGGCCCTTCGGCGTGACCGACTTCAGATAGAGGCTCTCGTCGAGCTTGTCGGGCGCGTGCACACGGTCGCCGACGGTGAGTTTCGGCAGAATCGTTTCCTGCTCGCCCAGCTCGGCCGACGGATCGTCGCTGCCTTCCACGTAGGCCCGGAGGAAGCCGGCAAACCCAATCGCCTTGCCGCTGGCCGCGAACACGCACGGCGTGTTGTCGACCGACTGGCCGGTGATCTCGACGGCGGTGCGCAGGAGCTGCGCGTCGGACATCTGCGAGGCCACGGCGCGCTTCCACACCAGCTCATAGAGTTTCAGTTCGTCGCTCTCGAGCACACGTTCGAGGGACTGGGGCGTGCGGCGGAACTCGGTGGGGCGGATCGCTTCGTGCGCTTCCTGCGCGTTGCGCACCTTGGTCTGGTACTGACGAGGGCCCTTGTAGTAGTCGGGACCATACATCTCGCGCACGGCCTTGCCGGCTTCGGCCAGCGCCTTGTCGCTGAGGGTGGTCGAGTCGGTGCGGTGATACGAAATGAGACCTTCGAGGTCGCCGCCGCCGATGTCGATGCCCTGGAACAGCCGCTGCGCCACGCTCATCGTGCGATCGGACGAGAAGCCGAGCTTGCGGTTGGCTTCCTGCTGCAGCGTGGAGGTGGTGAAGGGCGCCGAGGGCCGCTGCGTGGCGGGTTTTTCCTCCACGCTCGTCACGGTCCACGGCAGATGCCGCTTGAGTCCACCTGTCAGGGCTTCGGCCCGCGCCTGATCGAGCAGCGTCACGGTCGTGGACTGCAGCACGCCTTTGTCGTTGAAGTCCTTGCCAGTCGCGACGCGCTTCTGCGCCACCTTGATGAGCGTGGCCGGAAACTCGCCGCCGACGGCGCTCTTGAGCGTGGCTTCGATGTCCCAGTAGCTTGCCTTACGGAACGCGAGGCGTTCTTCTTCGCGTTCCACGATGAGCCGCACGGCCACGCTCTGCACGCGGCCGGCACTGAGGCCCGTCTGCACCTTCTTCCAGAGCACCGGCGACAAGGTGTAGCCGTAGAGGCGGTCGAGGATGCGGCGGCTTTCCTGCGCGCGCACCAGATTCTGGTTCACGTCTTCGGGCGCGTGGTCGAGGGCCTCGCGAATGGCCTCTTCGGTGATTTCGTGGAAGTGGATCCGGCGCACGGGCACCTTGGGCTTCAGGAGTTGCTCGAGGTGCCAGCTGATCGATTCGCCTTCGCGGTCGGGGTCGGTTGCCAGAATCACTTCGGATGCGCCCTTGACGGCGTCCTTGAGCGACTGGACGTGCTTCTTCTTGTCGGCCGGCACCACATAGTGCGGCGTGAAATCGCCGTCGGTGTCGACCCCCATCCGGCCCCACGACTTGGCCTTGATGTCTTTGGGCACCTCGGCGGCCGAGTCCGGCAGGTCGCGGATGTGCCCGTAGCTGGCTTCGACCCGGTAGTCGTCCCCAAGAAACCGGGACAAGGTGCGGGCTTTGGCGGGCGACTCGACGATGACCAGGGGTTTAGGCATGGGGAACGGCAGACCTCAAGAGTCGCTTACGTTAGCACGCGATTCTGGCTCCCCATGAAACGCCCGCCGCCAATCCGCTGGATTCGGCCCTCGATCTCCAAGGCCCCGAGACGGGCACCTATGGCGGCAATTGACCGTCCCGTAGCCGCCGCCACCTCATCCATGGAAAAATCTTCGACGGCCGCTTCCAAGCCCAACTCGGCCGCCAGGTCCGGGGCCAGGCCAGTGGACGACGGGCCTTGCGACGGCCGCTGGGCCCACCCCAGTTCCGCCAGTACGTCGCCCGCACCTTCGACCAGACGGGCGCCGTCGCGGAGCAGGGCGTGCCCGCCCCGGTGCCGGCCCGGACCGACCGGGCCGGGCACCGCCATCACCTCGCGCCCCTGGTCAAGGGCCGCCATGGCGGTGATGAGCGAGCCGCTCTTCTCGGAGGCCTCGACCACCACCACGGCCGACGACAGCCCACTGATGATCCGGTTGCGCAGGGGGAAGTGATAGGGCAGCGCCGGCGTATCGGCCGGGTGCTCGCTAATCACCGCGCCGTGCTCGGCCATCGCGGCAGCCAGGCCGGCGTGTTCGGACGGATACACCCGGTCGAGGCCCGAACCCAGCACGCCAACGGTCGCGCCGCCCTGCGCCAGCGCCGCCCGGTGGGCCGCGCCGTCGATGCCGCGCGCCAGGCCGCTCACGACCGTGACGCCGGCCGCCGCCAGACCGGCCGCGATGTCGGTCGCAATGGCAAGCCCCGCGCGGGTCGCGGCCCGTGCGCCCACGACCGCCACCATGCGCGGCGCCGACAGGGCCTGGAGCCCGCCCCTGACCCACAGCACTGGTGGCGGGTCGGGGATCTCGCGCAGCGCCGGCGGATAGCCCGGCGCGCCCAGACCCACGGCGACGTGACCGAGCCGGTCCGCGGCGGCCAGTGCCCGGTCGGCCTCGGCCAGCAGCGCGCGCGCGTCGTGGGCCGGCGCCGCGCGGGCTGCGCACCGGCAGGCCCACTCCAGCACCGGCTCACCGGGCGCCCGCTCCGCCACGGTGTCCACCTCGGGCAGCGGGCGCTGCAACCAGGTGCGAATCAGGGCCGCCAGCAGCCGGCGCCGGGGATAGCCGAACAGGGCGAGGGCCACAGCCTCTCGGTCGGTCATACGAGCCTCCGCAGTTGGGCAGCTCGCAGACGCGAGCCACACACCTCGAGCGTGGCGGTACCGTTGACCTCGGCGCCCTCGATTATGCGACCGTCGAGGTCCCCTGACAAGACGTGCCCTCTTTACTTGCCGGTGGGGGGAGCGAGGGCTATAGTGTTTTTACGCACCATGCACATCGTTCTCGTCCTCGCCGCTCTGCTGTCGGCGCTCGTGGCAGCGCCCGCGTACGCCGATGCGCGAGGAGACGCGCGTAAGCAGGTGGAGTTCGGCATCGCGGTGGCCCAGAAGGGGCTCTGGCGCGAGGCGATCTACCGGTGGCAACGGGCAACCGAGCTCGACCCGACGTTCGCACAAGCCTTCAACAACCTCGCCATTGCTCACGAGCACGAAGGCGAGCTCGACAAAGCGCGCGTGGCGTACGAGAAGGCCTTGAAGATCGAACCGTTGAACCCCTTCATCAAGCAGAACTTCGATCTGTTCAAGGAGATCAATGATCGCATTGCGCGCAAGGACGGTAAGTAGCGTCATCCTCATTGCCGCCATGAGCGGTTGTTCGGCCGGCTACGTGGAGATTCCCCTCGAGACGCCGATTCAACCGAAGATCGACGTGCGCCCGTTCTCGCGGGTGTTCGTGGCCGGATTCATCGCGGCGGGCTCCGACGAAGTCGACGGCAATCTCGAGACCGTGCGGCTGCTGCGCAGTCAACTCCGCAACAAAGGCGGCGCGCTGCGCGTGATCGACGCCGACGCCTTGGCACTGTCCAGCCTGGCCGGCGGCGAGCCCGAGCCGGCCGGCAGCGGGGCCGCCGGGAATCCTCCTCCGCAACCCGCCGGCGACAGCGCGGTGAGCGACGACGCGCAGTTTGCCGCCGTCGAGAAGATCTTCGCCGACAGGGAGTATTGGAAGAAGGTCGGCGACGAGCTGCAGCAGCCGCTCATCGTGACCGGCACGGTGCTCTTCCGACCCCAGCAGCGCAGCGGTTTCGTGCAGCGCGAGCGCGAAACCTTCGACTCGCTGGGCCGGCGGAGCGTGGAGCCCGAGCGCACCTACATGGAGCGCAAGGGGTTCATCCTGCGCCCGACCTTCGTCTTCATCGACGGGCGCACCGGCGAAACTCTCCACACCGAGACCTTCCGGGAAGAGATTCTCTATAACGCGACGCAGACGACCCCGCCGCTCTCGTCGTTCTTCGAGCTGATGGACCGGCTGCTGCCGAGCTTCCTGAACACGCTCACCGCCCAGAAAGTCAGGGGGAGCAGGACGCTGCTCAAGTGACAGGGGCTGGGGATTGGGTGCTGGGGGCTGGCGCATGCCGGCGGTCAAACCGCCAAAAACTCGTCTCTTCTATGACGCGGCTGGGTCGAAGTCTTTGGGCAGCGTGACGTCTGCCCGCCCCAGCCCCTAGCACCCAGCCCCCAGTTCCCCTAGCAGCGGGCGCCAGAGATCTGCTAGTCTTGGTGGTTCTGGCCCGGCTTCAACCGCCCACGGGGGGCGGAGCTCGACTCAGGGGCATGCCGGCGGCCCAACGATTGTCACGGAGAACTCCCGTGTTTGCAGTAATTCAGGCCCAAGGGCACCAGTTCCGCGTGGAACCCGGTGTGGAAATCGAAGTCGACGGCACAGGTGAGGCCGGCGCATCGGTGTCGTTTGACCACGTGCTGCTCATCAGCACCGACGGCGGCGAGGTCATGACCGGCACCCCAACGCTGACTGGCGCCAAGGTCGTGGGCGTGGTCGTCGACGCGCATCGCGGCCCCAAGGTTCGCATCTTCAAGAAGAAGCGCCGGAAGCAATATCGCCGCACGGCC
>JANNEJ010000564.1:0-4853 GCA_031378585.1 Acidobacteriota bacterium
CGGCACCAGCCAACGCATGCTGCAGTCCAATTGGAACCTGGTTGAAGGCGCGGCCGAGCTGAAGAAGATCGACTACGCGAGAGCGCCGCGCGGGGTGTGCCTGAACCGGGCGCCGACGGTGCGCGTGCTGGGGCTGACCGCCCGGCCGAATGGGCCGCCGCCAACCTTGAGCGTGGCGCTCAACGAAGAGCTGAACCTGTTTGGCAGCGTGCGCGACGAGGGTTTGCCGCGCGGCAAGGGCGTCGTCGCCAGTTGGAAGATGCTGAAAGGCCCGGGCACGGTGACGTTCACGATTCCTGGCGCCGCGCGCACCAAGGCCACGTTCTCTGCGGTTGGCACGTACGAGCTCGAGCTGACGGCGAGCGACTCGGAGTTCACCGAGTCCACGCGCGTGAACGTCACGGTCGGTCCAGCCGCGCCCCGGTAGGGCCGCGCGCCGGCCCTGGTTCCTGGCTGGCACGGCGGCGTGCAGCTCACAACTTCGGGGTTCCAAACTCCGTAGAATCAATCCGTGAGCGACTTCGACAGCGTTGCCGACGGCCAGCACCACTCGCTCGATCCCCGCGTCATCCCCATGCAGCGGATCGTCGGCGCGCTGGTGGCGGCTGGCGTGGCGCTGGGCGCGCTTGCGGGGCTTGCCATCACCTCGAGAGTGGCCGACGACATGCCCGGCGTGCTGCGGTGGCTGCTACCGGTCGGGTGGCTGGTGTTCGCGGTGGTGACTCAGGTGATCGCGTACCTGTGGCCGCCGCTGCACCATCGGCGCACCTCGTACCGAGTGGACGCACAGGGGATCGAGATCCGCCGCGGCGTGTGGTGGCGCGTCGTGATCAACGTGCCGCGTTCGCGAGTGCAGCACACCGATGTGTCGCAAGGACCCCTCCAGCGTCGGTACGGCCTCGGCACGCTCATCGTCTACACCGCCGGCACCGATCACGCCAAGGTGGCGCTCGCCGGCCTCGAGCACGGCCGCGCGCTGCGCATCCGCGAGCACCTGCTGCCGCCTGGAGCCGATGATGCCGTCTGAGCAGCGGCTGCATCCGGCCACACTGCTGTTCGACCTGATCAAGCACATCAAGGCCTTTGCTGTGCCGGGTGTGCTCGTCATGGTGGGCGCCTCGCGCTCGACCGGCGGGCCTGGTGGCATGTTCGACCGTGTGCCGTCCGGTTGGGAGACGTGGTTGTTCGTCCTGCTCATTCCCGCCGTGATCATCACGATCGCCCGCTACCTCTCGTGCCGCATCATCTATGCCGACAACGAGCTGGTGATTCGATCGGGGGTGTTCTTCCGCAACGAGCGGCACGTGCCGTATGCGCGCATCCAGAATCTGGATGCCGTGCAGAACCCGCTCCATCGCCTGTTCCAGGTCGTCGAGGTCAGGGTCGAGACCGGCGGCGGCAAGGAAGAAGAGGCGCGGCTGAGCGTGCTGTCGCTGGCGGCGTTCGACCAGATGAAGACGCACGTGATGGCCGGGCGCTCACCGCTGGCCGGGGCGGTGCCCGTTGAAGACGACGCTGAGCCGGAGCCAGTCGCAACCGCCGAGCCGCTTGTGCACCTGTCGCTTCGCGACGTGATCCTGTGTGGGCTGCTCGAGAACAAGGGGATGGTGCTCGTCGGCGCGGCGGCCGGCCTGGCCTGGGAAGCGAACATCTTCGGCGGCTCGTCGTGGCGCGTCTTCGGCGCGGCCGAGCGCATGGGGTACGGCGTCTTCCGCAACCTGTTCCGCGCGGTCATTTCAGGCGGCACGCTGCCGCTCCTCCAGGTCGGCGGCGCGATCGCCTTCGTGCTTGGCTCGCTGCTTTTGGTGCGGGTGGTGTCGATGGTGTGGGCGTTGATGCGGCTCTACGACTTCCGCCTCACGCGCGTGGACGATGAGCTGCGCAGCACGTTCGGCCTGTTCACGCGCGTGGCGACGACGGTGCCCATCCGGCGCGTGCAGACCGTGATCGTGTCGGCCAGCCCGTTGCATCGCTGGCTCGAGCGCGTCACCGTACGCGTCGAGACCGCCGGTGGCGTCGGACCCAAGGGCGGTGCCACGAAGGTGCGCGAGTGGCTCGCGCCGTTGCTGCATGAACCGGCGCTGCCGGCACTGTTGCAGCAGGTGCTGCCCGATCTCGAGCTTGCGGCACTGGCGTGGCAGCCGCTCCATCCGCGGGCGTTCGCGCGCGCGGTCAAGCCCAACCTGGTCGTGGTCGCTAGCGTGACCATCATTGCTGCCGCCATCATCGGCTGGGGCGCCATCGGTGTGGCCACCGTGTTGATGCCCTGGGCGATCCTGAGCGCCCGCCAATACGTGGCGTACATCGGATGGGCGGAGAACGACGAGGTGGTGGCGATGCGCAGCGGCTGGCTGTGGCAGCGCTTGACGATTGCGCGCGTCAACAAGATTCAGGCGGTGGCCATGCGCGAGTCGCCGTTTGACCGCCGCGCCGCCATGGCGCGTGTGCGCGTCGATACGGCCGGCGCCGGCGAGCTCTCGCGCATCGACATTCCGTATCTTGATGGCGAGGTGGCGCGCCAGCTCGCAGACCGTCTCTCGGCCCACGCCGCCACCACCGCCTTCCGCTGGTGATGGCTGATGGAGGCAACTCTTTCACTGTCCTAAAGCAGTCCTGGTGATCCGTCACGCTTCGCGGTCACGCCAGGAGCCGCGAGGCCTCACAGACACCAGGCCTGGCCTCAGGCGCCGAGCACCTTCATCACGTCCTCGTCGTTGTTGACGGGGATCACGTCGAACTCGATAAGGTCGGTCCACTCCTGCATCCACTTGCCGATCGCAACGCCGTCATTGCTCTCTGCCAGCAGGAAGCCGTGGTGTCCGCCGATGCTGTGCCACCGACCGAGCATCTTCACGCCCTCGCCGGGCAGTCCTCCGGTCTTCTTGAAGCGGGCCTGAGTTTCGTCCCGAACCTCGGGACCGAAGGAGTACGTGATCATGAACTGCATGGGGCTCACCTTTCGTGTGTGTCCAGCAACGCGCCAGACAGCCACATCCTACGCCCGTGAACCGCAGCGTGACAAAGCCTATCGATCACCCGCCGTGGGCTATCGGCACGCGGATGCTGAGACCCCTACCGCTTCGGCCTGTCGGGCGTGCGTTCCTGGTACCGGGCGCCGCTGAGCACGCCCTCGATGGCCCGGTTGCCTTCGTGGCACGCGTACTCGTAGATGCGGTAGTCGTCATCCCTGGTCAGCGGGAAGGCCAGCGACCACGGCTGCGTGAAGGTTGCCGGGTCCTCGATCCGCGCGGCGTAGTCGATCCGGTCGGCAGCCGTTCTCGTGAAGCGCTCGACGATCGTCAGGGCCGGGCTTTGCGGGATGCCCTTGATCCGGCCCGACGCCGCGCTGGTCGCAATCCAGTTCCAGTCGCTGAAGTGGGTGGTCTCGACCACCAGCGTGTCGCCGTCCCATCGCCCGCGCGAATCGCCCTCCAGCAGGCGCAGCGTCGATGGCAGCGGCGGGCGGCCATCCATCGGGATGATCCGCGCGTCGTGGATCATCTCGGCGTGAATCACGACGTACCCAGGCGTCTGGACGATCTGGTACGCGTTGTTGTAGCCGGCCGGGATGATCCACCCCGGCACGCCGCGCGAGATGCAGCGGTCCCACATGCTCATGAATTCGGGGTGCTCGGTGCTGCGCTTCAGCGCCTCGTCTCGCCGGGCCTCGGCTTCGGCACGGACCGGGACCCGGCCATCAGGAGGATCGACCACGAGCGAGGTTTGCCTGGTCGGCAGGATCGTCGAGCCCGAGTCGAACCAGAACTGGTTGTAGCTGCCGATGTCGCCCCCGGCCAGGGCCTGCTGGCGCGCCGCTGGCGCGTCGGCCTCGGCCTGGCGCCCGGATGCCCGGGCCTCGAGCGCAGCCACCTCGGTCTCGGTGAGAAACGCGCGGCCGGCCATGGCGCGCGGCCGCTCGAGCGGGGTCAGCGTGGCGTTGGTCCAGATGCCCTGCAAATCGGGCCGGCCATCCGGCGTGCGAGGCACGGTCCACGGCCGGCTGGTCGCGGCCTTGGCCGGGGCCTGCGCCCGCACTGACGCACTACCGCCGAGCGCCACGGCAACGAGCAGCACCGAAGCCGCCAACCATCCGAAGTAGCCACGCATGGGATTGGTCTCCCTGTCGTAACGAGATCCGCGCGGCCCATCTTCGCACGGATTGGCTAGCGAAGCTCCGCCTCAAACCGCCCAGAAGAACCGGGCAGGCTCCGCTTCGCTAGCGGCAGTGTCGTCTTGCCCCGCCTCCGGCGGGGCGAGACATCTCCAAAGGCCAAGGCAAGAACTTGCTTCATTCGTGCGATGTCGGCCTTTGGAGATGTCTAGACGCCCGCGAGGATGAGGTCGCCGAGCGCGTAAACGCCTACCCGAGCTTGGCCAGCTCGTCGTAGGCGATCGTCAGCGCCAGGCCCAGCCGCGTCTTGATGCTGCCGAAGTGCTCGAACTTCGGCAGCACCTCGACCTTCGCCAGTTCGTCCCTGGCCTTGCCCTCACGGCGGGCGCGCCGCGCCGTCTCGATGACGGCCGTGAAGTAGTCGCGCTGGTACAGCAGATCGGGCCGCGTGCCGATGAAGGGATGCCCGGCCTCGGCGTGACCATACACATACAGCGCATCGGCGGGATAGGCCGACGCCATCTTTTCCAGCACCTGGATCCAGCCGTGCACCGACGCGCCGGCCGGCGCGTCCACGTTGGGATAGCCGCGATTGTTGAGGAGATCGCCGAGGTGCACGACGTTGGCCTGTTCGAAGTGGATCGCCACATCGCCGCCGGTGTGGGCCGGCCCCCAGTGCCGGGCGCGAATCGTCTCGTCACCCAGGGTCACGCTCCAGGTCTCGGGGAACGTCACATCCGGT
>JANNEJ010000575.1:0-3662 GCA_031378585.1 Acidobacteriota bacterium
GTGTAGACGCTCTCACGCTGCTTGTTCATCACGTCGTCGTATTCGAGCAGGTGCTTGCGGACGCCGAAGTTCTGCGCCTCGACCTGTGTCTGGGCGCGGAGGATCGCCTTGGTCACCATGCCGTGCTCGATAGGGACGCCGTCTTCCATCCCCAGGCGCTGCATGAGGCCGGAGATGCGGTCGGACCCGAAGATGCGCATCAGGTCGTCTTCGAGTGACAGATAGAAGCGAGAGCTGCCCGGATCGCCCTGACGGCCGGCGCGGCCGCGCAACTGGTTGTCGATACGGCGGGCCTCGTGTCGTTCGGTGCCGAGAATGTGCAGGCCGCCCTGCGCCACTACCTCGGCGTGCTCGGCGTCGCACTGCGCCTTGAAGTGGCGGAAGATGCGCTCCCAGTCCTTGCGGGGCACGCGGTAGTTCTCACCGTGCGAGAAGTAGACGGACTCGTCGTCGTCCACGAACCGCTCTTCGCCGCGCTCGAGCACCTGGGCCACTTCTTCGGCGAGGCACTGCTGGCGCGCCATGTGGTCGGGGCTGCCGCCGAGCAGGATGTCGGTGCCGCGACCCGCCATGTTGGTGGCAATGGTGACCATGCCGAGGCGTCCCGCCTGAGCCACGATCTCGGCTTCCTGCGCGTGGTACTTGGCGTTCAGCACCACGTGCTTGATGCCGCGCCGCTTCAACATCGCCGAGATTTTCTCGGACTTCTCGATGCTGACCGTGCCCACGAGCACCGGCCGTCCGAGCTTCTGCTGCTCGGTGATGTCGGCGACGATGGCGTCGTACTTCTCGACCGCCGTCCGGTAGACCAGATCGGGTTCTTCGATCCGCCGCATCGGCTTGTTGGTGGGAATCACCATCACGTCGAGCTTGTAGATCTTGTTGAACTCCGGTGCCTCAGTCTCGGCCGTGCCGGTCATGCCGGACAGCTTGGCGTACTTGCGGAAGTAGTTCTGGAAGGTGATGGTCGCGAGCGTCTGGTTCTCGCGTTCGATTTTCACGCCTTCCTTGGCTTCGACGGCTTGATGGAGGCCGTCGCTCCAGCGGCGGCCCGGCATGAGGCGGCCCGTGAACTCGTCGACGATCACGACCTGGCCGTCCTTGATCATGTACTCGACGTCGAGCCGGTAGTGCGTGTGGGCGCGCAGGCCCTGCTGTACGTGATGCAGCAGGGGCATGTTGATCGGGTCGTAAAGACCGCCCGCCTGCAGACGGTGGGCCAGGAGCTTCTCGGCCCTCGCGATGCCCGCCTCGGTGAGCGTGACGGTCTTGCCCTTCTCGTCGACCGTGTAGTCGCCGGACGCTTCCATGCGGTCGCGGTCTTCGGTCTTCACCTGGCCCTGATGCACCAAGCCGCGCGTGAGCGAGGGAATGATGCGGTCAACCTCGTAGTACAGGTCGTTTGACTCCTCGGCCGGGCCCGAGATGATGAGCGGGGTGCGGGCTTCGTCGATGAGAATGCTGTCGACTTCGTCGACGACGGCGAAGTTGTGGCCGCGCTGCACCATCCGTGACAGATCGAACTTCATGTTGTCGCGCAGGTAGTCGAAGCCGAACTCGTTGTTGGTGCCGTAGGTGATGTCGCAAGCGTAGGCGGCCTGACGCTGCTCGTCGTTGAGGTCGTGCTGGATGACGCCGACGGTGAGCCCGAGGAAGCGGTAGATGCGGCCCATCCACTCGGCGTCGCGGCGCGCGAGGTAGACGTTGACCGTGACCACGTGGACGCCCTTCCCGCCGAGGGCGGTGAGATAGGCGGGCAGCGTGGCCATGAGGGTCTTGCCCTCGCCGGTCTTCATTTCGCCGATCTTGCCCTGGTGCAGCACCATGCCGCCGATGAGCTGCACGTCGTAGTGCCGCATATTCAGCACGCGCTTGCCGGCCTCGCGCACCAAGGCAAACGCGTCCGGCAGCAGATCGTCGAGCTTCTCGCCCTGCTGGGCGCGGGCGCGATAGGCGGCCGTCGCGGCGCGCAGGCCATCGTCGGGCAGCGCCCGCATGGCAGGCTCGAGTTCGCCGATGCGCACCACGAGCGGAAGGAGCCGCTTCAGGTCGCGGTCGTTCTGTGTGCCGAAGACCCTAGCGAGGAGGTTACCGACCATGCGGGATGAATGCGTACTTGGGGATTCGAGGAATGTTACCGGCGACGGCAAGGGCCGTCAAGGAACGGAGCGGGACGGGACGGGCGAGATCAGTCGCCGCCGGTCTGGCGCGCGCTCTTCAGCAGGAACTGCAGCGGGTTCAACAAGCGGTCGTTCACGCGCACTTCGTAGTGCAGATGCGGGGCGGTGGCGCGCCCGGTGGCGCCGACGCGGCCGATGAGGTCGCCGCGCTTCACCTTGCCTCCGACTTCGACATCGAACTTCGAGAGATGGCCGTAGCGCGACTCCAGCCCGAAGCCGTGGTCGAGACGGATGAGGTTGCCGTAGTCGCTGAACGCGCTCGCGAGCACGACGGTGCCGTCGGCGGTGGCGTAGACTGGCGAACCGCGGTCGGCAGAGATGTCGAGGCCAGGATGGAAGTCGGCGCCGCCGGTGAACGGATCGCGGCGTGCGCCCATGGCGGAGGTCAGCCAGCCGGCGGCTGGCCAGATCGACGGCGTGGCGGCGGCCAGGGCGTTGCGTTTGTCGACACCTGACTGCACCGACTCGAGCCGGCTCTGAAGACCCTGGAGCAGGTCGCGGAGGAGCCCAAAGGTGTCTTCCGGCGAGTTCAAGCTGGGCAGCATCGCCAGCCCGGGGGAATTCGAGCCGCCGCCCATCGCGCGCGACTTGACGATGGCCGGCAGCTTGTCCATGGCCGAGCGCAGAGCCGGGTCGAGCGCCGCACGCCCCCCCAGGTCGTCGAGTGCCGTCTGCAGGCCCTGAATCTGTCCCGTGAGCGCCTCGGTGGCTCCTCGGTAGTTCGACAACTCGAGTTCGAGCGTGGCGCTCGAGGCGTAGAGGTCGGCGACGTCGGACTTGGCCTTCCACGCGGCGCCCATGCCCACGAGCACGGGCAGGGTGACGACGGTGGTGACGACGACCAGCGCCGTGCGAAGGCCGACGGTAAAGCGCCGAACGACGCCGGTCTGGCGGTTGGCGAGCAGGATCGTGTATCGCGGGGAGGGCATCTGGTAATTGGTATGACGCTCAGCCGGGAACCCCGGCCGGACGCAGTCCGAGCAGGATACCTGCCGCGGAGGTGAGAAGTCCAGAACGGGATCACCGAAAGGCGAATAAAAGGCGAAATCACGTGTGGGACTCCGGCGGCGGCAGGTCGCGAAACTGGAGGGCCTCGAGCAGGTGCGCCTCCTTCAGCCGATCACTCCCGTCGAGGTCGGCCACCGTACGGGCCACTCGCAGCACGCGGTGCATGGCACGGCCGGTCAGGCGCAAGCGGCTCGCTGCCGCGCCAAGCGCAGCGCGGCTTCTACTGTCGAGTACCGCCAGGCGGTCGAGCGCCCTGGGCGAGAGCCGGCTGTTGAGCGCCGCGATCCCCGGAGCCGCCCGGGCGCGCTGCCGCGCCCGGGCCCATTCCACGCGCGCTCGGACGGTGGCCGAGGCTTCACCCGACGGGCCTGCGGTCAGGGTGGCGAAAGGAACCGGCGCCAGCTCCACCGTCAGGTCGATCCGGTCGCGCAGCGGACCCGAGATGCGGTCGTGATACCGCTGCACGGCCAGAGG
>JANNEJ010000824.1:0-2361 GCA_031378585.1 Acidobacteriota bacterium
CCTCGATGGCGCCGCGGTCGGCCTCGCGTACGCCCGTGACCGTGTTCCGCACGATGGGATAGAGCGAGTAGAGGAAGAGTGCCGCCACCGCGGGTGCCGTGCCGATGCCGAGTACCGGCAGCATGAAGGCCAGCAGCGCAATGCCGGGCACGGTCTGCAGCAGACCCACGCCGCGCGTGACTGGCTCGGCCCAGCGCGACCGGCTGAGGGCCACACCGGCCAGTACGCCTGCCAGAATCGCGCCGGCCAGCGAGACGCCGGCCAGCCACAGATGCCGCGCACTCATCGACGCAATCGAGGCCCGCCGGTCCCACAGATACCGCGCGAGTGACACCCTGGCCGCTGGCTCTGAGGACGCGGCGACGCGCTCCGCCCCGGCCACCAGTCCCAGCTCGACCAGCGCCTCACGAGCCACGGTGGCCACCGGCTCGCCGCTCACCTCCACGCGCGCGTTGAGACGGCGCATGCGCGTCACGTCGAAGCGTCCACTCAGTTCCCCGAGCGCGGCCACGGCCGCCGGACGGTCTCGCGCCAGGCCTCCTCGCACCACCGCCGCGGCGTCGTAGGGCGGAAAGAAGTGCCGGTCGTCTTCGAGCACGCTGAGCGGATACCGCGCCAGCAGGCCGTCGGTCGAGTAGGCGTCGATGATGTCAACCTGGCCGTCCACCAGCGCCTGGTACTTCACGGCCGGCGCCAGCGCGCTCACGGTCCTGGGCGTCAGGCCGTAGGCGGTGCGCAGTCCTGGCAGGCCGTCGGGCAAGCCAATGAAGTCGGCCGTGAAACCGGCGCGCATCTGGCCGCTCACCTTCGCAAAGTCGCTCAGCGTGCGCAGACCGAGGCGCTCGGCCAACTCGGTCCGCACCGACATCGCGTAGGTGTTCTCGAAGCCAAGCGGCGCAAGCCAGCGTACGTCGTACTGCCGGGCGAACTCGCGCGACACCGTGTCGAACACCGCGGCCGGGTCGCTGACCGGCGGCGCTTTCATAATGACCAGCAGGCCCGAGCCGGTGTATTCAGGGAACACATCGATGGCGCCCTGCCGCAGCGCCGGGAACACGATCTCGGTGCCGCCGAGCCCAAACGCGCGCCGCACCGGCAGCCCTCGCGCCTCGAGGATCTGCGCAAACAGCTCCGCCAGCAGATACGACTCGCCGAAGGGCTTCGAGCCCACCACGACCGGACGGCCGGCACCAGTCGGCGCCGTGGACTGCCGTGCACCGGTCGCCGTGCTCGCCAGCAGCAGCGCGAGCGCGCATCCGCAGACCCGCGCGCGTACCCGAGCGCCACCCGCCGGGGCCCACCGGCGAAGGCCGACTCGTCGCCTCACGCGCGAGCTCCGGTCGTGATCCGCGCGCGGCGCAGCAACTCGGCCACGTACGGCGTGGCCGGCGCGGCCACGAGCGCGGCAGGCGTGGCGACCTGCTCCACGCGGCCCCGGTACATCACGGCCACGCGGTCGGCCACCAGACTGGCCTCGTGCAGATCGTGCGTCACGAGCAACGCGGCCATGCCGGTGCAGCGTCTAAGCGCCAGGAACAGGTCCTGCACATCACCGCGGGTGATCGCGTCGAGCGCGCCGAACGGCTCGTCGAGCAGGACGATGCGCGGACTCGCCGCCAGCGCCCGGGCAAAGGCCACGCGTTGCCGCTGCCCGCCCGACAGCTCGCGCGGCCATCGCCTGCCGTACTGCGCGGGCGGCAAGCCGACGCTGTCGAGCGCGGCCGCGGCCAGCGCGTCGGCGTCCGGCCGTCCCGTCAGCACCGGCACGAGCGCCGCGTTCCGGGCCACGGTCCAGTGCGGCAGCAGGCCGCCGTCTTGCGGCACATAGCCCACCGCGCGGCGCAGGGCTACGGCGTCGAGCCCGGCCACGTCCTGGCCGTCGGTGCGCGCGTGGCCACTGTCGATGCGCGTCAAGGCGTTGAAGACGCGCAGCAGCGTGCTCTTGCCCGAACCGCTCTCGCCAACCAGCGCCACGCACTCGCCGTGCGCCACCGTGAGCGACACCTCGTTCAGCGCCACGACGGTGCCGTAGCGCTTTGACACGCCGGCCGCTTCGAGCGCCAGAGCCGCCATGGGATCAGAAACCCACAAACAGGCCGACGCTTGCCGCGGGCTGCGACCGCGCGCCGTCTGTGAACGCGATGCCGCCCGTGCGCCAGATCCACCGAGCCTCGCCGACAACGCCCACGGCGCTGGCACGCCGGTCGCCTCCCCGCAGCCACCAGCGCAGTCCGGCCCCTCCGTGCCACGCGCGGCCAGTCTCGACAAGCACGTTGTCTTCGTGCAGTTGACGAACGTTGCCACCACCCGCCACGAGAAACGGCCGAGCGCGTCGACCACCCAGGCGCGCCAGCTGATAGG
>JANNEJ010000731.1:0-3124 GCA_031378585.1 Acidobacteriota bacterium
AGAACAGGCTGTGCTATCGTCGGCTCGTTCAACGCAGGCGCCTCTCTCGTGGGAACAAGCTCGTGTGGTAACGGCTTTGTACCACGGAGAGGCGTTTGTGTTTCTACCGATGCGCGCTCACACGTGAATAATGCGGGCTAGCGCGCGCGTCTCGCCGGTGCCCCTCGGGGGTAACGGCTCGGTAAAGCCATGGGTCGTCGCTTGGCTGTGTTCGAATCGAGACGCGACGGACACACGAGTCTGGCCGAATGGAACTGGGCCGCGCGGTGCGGCCAAGTTTCAGGAGGCGACATGCGACTGCGCTCGGTACTCATTCTCGGACTCAGCCTCGCGACGTGCCTTGGCGTGGCGATACCTGCCCGCGCAGGGGCAAGCCATCGACGGCATCATCGAGGGCGTTGTTCGTCGGCAGGAGGGTGCTGCGGCCGTGGCCGGCGCCACCGTGCGCGCGTTCAACGCCAGCACCGGCTACGAGCGCTCGGTCGTAAGCGACGAGTCGGGGCGCTACGGCATGCCGCTCATGCCGCCTGGCGAGTACGTGGTGTTCGTGGACGCCCCCACGTTTGCCACCATGAGCCGCACCGGTCTTGCGCTGCGAGCTGGGCAAGTGCTTACGGTGGAGTTCGCGCTGTCGAACACCGCGTTTGCCGAAACCGTCCAGGTCACGGCCGCACAGCCGGCCGTGGAGGTGGGACGCACGGTGCAGAGCAACACCTACGACGAGCGCACCGTACGCGCCGTGCCGACGATTGGCCGCAGCATTCTCGACTTCTTCGTGCTGCAGCCGGGCGTGAATGCGCCGCCCATCTCGAGCGGCGGCTCGGGCACCGGCACGCCGAGCACCGTCTACGGCGGTCTGGGCCTGCGGCAGATGAATGTCGACGGTGTGTCGAACAACCTGCAGGGCGGGGCCCGCAACCTGGTGATCAGCCAGGAGGCGGTGCAGGAATTCCAGACCGTCACCAACTTCTCGGCCGAGTTCGGGCGCGTGGCCGGCGGTCTGCAGAACGCGTTCACTCGCTCAGGGACCAATGCCCTGCACGGGTCGGGCTACCTGTTCACTCGCCAGGACTGGCTCGCCGAGAAGCCCTTCCTGCTGGCGCCGACCGCCCCCGAACCCGAGTTTGCGCGCTACAACTTCGGCGGCACGGTGGGCGGCCCGCTGGTGCGTGACAAGTCCTTCTTCTTCGTGAGCTACGAGCGCTGGTCGCAGGATCTGCCCGTCGTGTCGACGATCGCGCCGGCCAACGCGCAGGCGCTCGGGATCCCGGCGACCAGCATTGGCGCCTTTACCTCCACCTTCCGCGCGCACACCGTGACGGCGCGCAACGACACGCAGCTGACCGGTAATCACCGGCTCTCCTTCCGGTTCAACTACTACTACGACCGCGAGTCGCCGCTGAACGGCGGACTCATTGCGCGCGAGGTCGCCACGCGGTTCGACGAGAGCCCGTTCTCTTACACCGCGCAGCTCGTGTCGGTGATCCGGCCAACGCTCGTGAACGAGGCGCGCGTACTGTATGCCACGCGCAGCATCTCGAACGGGGTGGCCGCCGACCGCGACGCGCCGAACATCGACATCAGCGGCGTCGGCAGCTTCAACGGCAATGCCAACGGCACGCGCAATACCCGCGAGGCCGGTATCCACATCGTGGACAACCTCACCTGGACGATCGGCCGCCATGCTCTGAAGGCCGGCATCGACCTGCTGCCCGTGAGCTTCAAGGAGCGCACGACCAACATCAACGGCTCGTTCGTGTTCGGCGGTCTCCCGGCCGTGGCGGGCGGGCGCGGCGCGGTCACGCCGCTCGACCAGTTCCTGCTGACCGAGCAGCTCACAATCGACCCGTCGACGGGCCGGCCGTACTCTTACTCCCGCTTCACGCAGGCCATCGGCGCGGAGTACTTCACGGCCAAGACCTTCAATCAGGGCTACTTCCTTCAAGACGACGTCCGTCTCACCGATCGCCTGAAGCTGAATCTGGGCCTGCGCTACGAGTACTTTGGCCGGCCGGACTCGAACCCGAACCCGGCACTCGCGCAAACGGCGGCGTTCCCGACCGATGCCAACAACTTCGGGCCGCGTATCGGCCTGGCCTTCGATCCGACCGGCGGCGGCCGCACGGTGCTGCGCGCGGGCGCCGGTCTTTACTACAACGTGGTGGTAGCGCAGACCTACAACACCTTCCTGCGCGGCAACGGCGTCGATGTGGTGAGCGTGAACGTCACGCCCACTACCGCGGGCGCACCGGCGTTCTCGCGCGGCAAGGTGCAGCCGCCCACCGGCGTGAGTGTCGTGTCGGACGTGCGGGTGATGGACGAGGACTTCAAGGACCTGCAGGTGGCGAGCTGGTTTGCCACGTGGGACCAGGAAGTGCGGCGCAATCTGGCGTTCTCGCTGACCTATCAGGGCAACCAGGCCTCGAATCTGCCCGTGGCGCTCAACGAGAATCTACGGCAGGTCGGCGTGTTGCCTGACGGCCGCCGGCAGTGGTCCACGGCAAACCGGCCCGATCCGCGGTTCGGCAACATCTTCGTCTCGAGCTCGGTCGGGGAGCAGCGCTACGACGGCTTGGTGGCGGTATTGACCAAGCGCTTTTCTGCCGGCCATAGCTTCCAGCTGTCGTATCACCTCTCGAAGACGCGCGGCAACGCCTACGTGAACGACTTCACTGGCTTCGGCGTGTTCACGTCGCCGTCTGATCCGCTCGATCCGTCGGTCGACGACGGACCCTCGGACTTCGACATGCGCAACCGGTTCTCGGCCACCGCCGTGTGGCGGCCGGAGCTGAAAGGTCTCAGCGGGCTGGCCGGCGCCATGGTCAACGGCTGGCAGTTGTCGTCGCGCGTCATCGCGTCTGACGGCTTCCGCTTCAACGGCACGACGGGGCAGGACACCAACGGCGACACCGTCTTCAACGACCGTCCGAGCGGGCAGGGCTACAACAGCTATGCCTTACCCGGCTATTTCACCGCCGACCTGCGGCTCGATCGCACCGTGGGCCTGGGTGGCGGACGCCAGATCGAGTTGATTGCCGAGGGCTTCAACCTGACCAATCGCTTGAACCCCACCAACGTGAATCGCACGTTTGGCCCGAGCGCCACGCCAAACACGAACTTCAAC
>JANNEJ010000772.1:0-1793 GCA_031378585.1 Acidobacteriota bacterium
TGAGCGCCAGGTACAGCACGGCCACGAGCGGCCAGATGGTCAGCGGCGCGGCGTAGCGGCTGGCCAGTTCCTGTCCCGTGCGCGCCAGCTCGGTGAGGCCAATCACCGAGACGAGCGACGAGTCCTTGAGCAGCGCGATGCCCTCGTTGGTGATCGGCGGCACCACGCGGCGGAAGGTCTGCGGCAGGATGATGCGGCGCATCGCCTGCCAGTAGTTCATGCCGAGGGTGCGGGCGGCCTCCATCTGCCCTGCGTCGATGGACACGATGCCGGCGCGGAAGATCTCGGAGATGTAGGCCGCGGCGTTCAGGGTGAGGGCGACGATGCCGCTCGTGAAGGCCGGCAGGTTCACGCCGAAGCTCGGGAGCACGAAGTAGATGAAGAGGATCTGCACGAGCAGCGGCGTACCCCGCATCACTTCCACATAGACCGCGGCGGGGGTCGAGAGCAGCCGCCGCGGCTGCACGCGGGCCAGCGCCAGGGCCAGACCGAGCGGCAGGCCCAGCAGCAGACTCGACGCGGCAATGAGCGCGGTGAGGCCAACGCCGCGGATGAAGACGGTCCACGTTCGCGCGACCAGACCCGCGTCGAACCCCGGCGACGGCGCCGCCACGGCGGTGTCGCGCTCGGCCGCCTCGCCGAACCACTTCGCGTGAATCGTGGCGTACTCGCCGCTATCCTGCACCTGCCACAGCGCGGCGTTGACGGCGCGCCGCAGGTCGTCGCTACCGCGCGCCAGCACGATGCCGAACGCCTCGTCGGTGTACTCCTTGCCGACGGTCTTCACGCCAGGAAAACTCATCCGGGCCATGTAGCGCAGCACCGGGCCGTCGCTGGCCACCGCGTCCACGCGGCGGTTCTGCAGGTCGAGCAGCGCCAGGTCGATGGTGTTGTACTTGGCGATTGTGACGCCGGCGCGCTTCTCCATCGCAAACTGCGCGGTGGTGTTGATCTGCACGGCGACGGTCTTGCCCGACAGGTCGTCCACGCTGCCAATCGCGCTGTCGCCGCGCACCGCAATAGCCTGGCCGGCGTTGATGTACGGCTCAGAGAAGAGCATGGTCGCGCTGCGCTCTGGCGTGATGGTCACGGCCGAGATCACGACGTCGAAGGTGCCGTTCTGCAGGGCCGGGAACACGCCGTCGAAGCTGGCGTTCACGAGTACCGGCTGCACCTTCAGCTGGCGCGCAATGGCCCGCGCGATGTCCACGTCGAAGCCGCTGAACTCGCCGCCTTCCGCCGAACCGAATGGCGGGTACGTAGCGTCGATGCCCACGCGCAGCTGGCCGCTGGCCCGCACGCGTTCCAGGGCGGATTGCGCCCACGCCGGCTGCCCTAGGCCGACGACGGCAAGTAGCGCGAGACACGCGGCACGGGTCATCACGGCGCGCCCCCAGGCCAGTGGCGCCCTCACGACCCCACCTGGTCGCGCCCGCCGTGAAAGCTGTCCATGAAGGCCCGGGTTTCAGGCTGTGTCGGGCTGCCGAACACCGCGCTGGCGGTTCCGGATTCGACGGCCCGGCCGCCCTCGAAGTAGATGACCTGGTCGGAGATGGCGCGCGCAAAGTCCATGTCGTGCGAGACGACCACGAGCGTCTTCTTCAAGTCGTCGAGCGCGCGCAGGAGCGTGGCCACCTCGCGCACGAGCTTGGGATCGAGCGCCGAAGTCGGCTCGTCGAAGAGCACCACGGCGGGCTCCATCGCGCGCGCGCGCGCGATCGCGACTCGCTGCTGTTGACCGCCCGAGAGTTGCGCTGGATAGTGCTGTTCCTTGCCGGAGAGACCCACGCGGT
>JANNEJ010000812.1:0-3555 GCA_031378585.1 Acidobacteriota bacterium
GCCAGCTCCGACGATTGTTTCGCTCAGCGAGGCCGATCTGCTCGCAGCCGCTGAAGGGTTGGCAAGAGCCTTTCAAGAAGACCCACTGCAAACCTATGTGTTTCCAGACCCGGCCGAACGCGCTGCGCGCTCTCCAGGCCACTTCGCGCCGCTGCTGCGGTATGGACTGCGGTTCGGCGAGGTGTTGACGACGACCCGCCCAACTGATGGTGCCGCCGTATGGCTCGGGCCGGACGCGTGGGAAGTGACTCCTGAGCGGGCAGCCGCAGCCGGGCTGGATGACCTGCCGACCATCATGGGCGCGGCGGCCGCAGAGCGATTCTTTTCGGTGCTCGCTGCGGTCGATCCCTACCACCACCGAGACGTGCCGGCAGCGCATTGGTATGTCATGGTCGTGGGTGTCGCGCCCGAGGCACAGGGACAAGGGCTCGGACGGGCACTGCTGCAGCCAATCATCGACCGCGCGGACGCGGCGTGCCAGCCATGCTATCTGGAGACCGCCCAACCGAAGAACGTGGCGTTTTACGAACACCTCGGGTTTCGGCGGGTGGTCGACACCGTGGAGCCCAGCAGCGGGCTGCGGATGTGGACCTTCCGTCGAGATCCACCTGCGCCGAGAGCCTTCGACGTCTAGGGGTGGCATGAGGACGTGGCTGATCCTCACCACGCTGGCGTTGCTCGCCTGCCTCGTCGTCGTCGGCCTGCGACTGGACGAGCCGCCCGCGGCGAGCACCTCAGCAACCTCCCAGAGCCCGTCGTTTGAGGTGCGCGTCGAGAAGCCTCGCTCCGCCCTGCCCCTCTTCGGGCTGCTCCCAGCGGAGCTGTTCGGCGAAGTCGGTCGTCTGGAGTTCAACCACGCGAGCCGTGGCGCTGCGATTGGCGTGGTCGGCCACGACCACCTCACGCTCAGGGCCGAGGGCTGGGATTTCTCCCTCGCGATCGACGGCGACCGCGTCGCGTCTGGGACGCACCTCGTGTTCCCGCTGAAACTCGGGGGCCGGCACGTGACACTGCGCTGCCGACCTGCGGATCGCGGCATCGGCTACCTGCGCATCTCCACTCCGGCAAACGCCGACGAGTTCAGCGGCGACTTCCTCGTCGAGCTTGCCACCTGCGACAACACCGAGTCTGGGAAGGCCCTCGAATGGCCGCCAGCACCGCTCACCGTCCGCGGCAGCTTCGACCGCCTCCCCCGTCGCGTCGACTGAGGGGACCGCAGGCCCTCAGCCCTGTGTCGCGCCCGACCGCTTCGCGTCTCGGCCCAGCCTCAGGGCGGCAATGCCCGCCACGAGCCACACCGCCGCCACAACCTGCGCCAGGCGGCTGGCCTCGATGAGCACCCAGCCGGCGACCACGGCACCTGCCGGCGGCACGACGACGTGCGCGACGCGCACGCGGCCGAGCCGCCGCACCACGAAGTAGCCCACGACCGAGGCATGCAACAACATGAACGCCCCGAGCGCACCCACGTCCACGATCGACACCAGCACCGACAACCCGTCGCCGCGACGCGCCGCCCAGACGCTCACCGCAAGTGTGGCTGCGGCCGTGACCAGCAGCGCAGCGCGCGGCACGCCGCGGGCGTCGTCGACCTGCGCCAGCGCGCGCGGCAGACGCCCATCCCGCGCCATGCCGAACAGGAGCCGCGCGGCGGCGGCTTGGCCGGTCATTGCCGCAAACGCCGGCCCCACGGCCTTGGTCACCGCCAGCACGGTGGCCATCCACCCCCCGATTCCGGCACGCGCGATCGCGTAGAACGCGGTGCATTGCCGCGCCGGCTCCGCCATCAGCGCCGCCGGCGCCTCGGTGCTGAGCAGTGCCGCCACCCACGTCTGCGCGACGAAAGCCACACCGGCCACGGCCAGACACAGGCCGATGGCCTGACCGACATGGCCGGCATCGCCCGTGCTCTCTTCGGCAAACGACGCAATGGCATCGAAGCCCAGATACGACAGCACCGCGACCGACACCGCGCCGAGGATCATTGGCGTGTCGATGGCCGTGAGCCCGGTAAACGGCGACAGCCACGGCCGGCTTGGACCGTCGATGGCCAGCACGACGCCCGCCGCCGCAAGAAACGCGACCAGCACCACGAGTTCGACAATCAGCACGGCGAAGCCCGCGCGTGCGGCCACTCGCACGCCCGCCAGGTTCAGCAGCGTCGTGCCCGTGAACGCCACCACGGTGAAGACCCACGCCGGCACCGCAGGCACGAGCGCATGCAGGGCGATGCCCGAGAAGAGGTACGCCACCGAGGGAATGAGCAGGTAGTCGAGCATCGCCAGCCAGCCGGCGAAGAACCCCGCGGTCGAGCCCAGACCGCGACTGGCGTACGCAAACACCGATCCCGCGTGCGGCACCTCGCGCGACATCACGGCGTACGACCAGGCCGTGAACGCCATCGCGATGGTGGCCACGACGTAGACGAGCGCGACAGCCCCGTCGGTGCGCGCGTCGAGCACGCCGTACACGCCGACCGGCGCCAGCGGGCCGATGAACAGCAGCCCGTAGACGACCAGGTCCCACCGCGACAGCCGGCGGGTCAGCGCCGGAACGCCGTTCATGCCCCGCCACCGGGGGTGGGCGGCGCCACCCATCCGCCACACCCGCGTTCAATGGCAGCCGCCACGTCGAGCACCAGGTGCTCTTCAAACGGCCGGCCTATCACCTGCACGCCAATCGGCAATCCGCCGGCCGACCACCCCGCTCGTACGACCGCCGCCGGAGTGCCAAGGATGTTGGCCCACTGCGTGTAGGCCATCGCATCGAGATAGCCCACGTGGTGCCCGTCGATCGTCCAGCCGCGCGCACCGTGCTCGAACGCCGGCACCGACGCTACTGGGCACAGGACCACATCGTGGTCGCGCATCTCGTCGAGCAGCGCCGACCGCACGAGGTCACGATCGATCCAGGCGTGCGCCAGCGACGAGGCCGAGAGCGGCGCCCGCGGGCCGCGCTCGCGATGCATCGCCTCGACAATCGGCAGATGCCGCTCGCGCCCGTGGAGTGACTCGGCCAAGAGCATCTCGCCCACGTCGCCGCAGATCACGTCCCAGATCGCCCGGGCGCGATCGAACGCGAGCGGCCGGTACGGACGGGTGATGTACTCCTGCGCGTCGAGGGCGCGCGCCGCCGCGACCACCGCCGCCCGCGTCTCGGTCGTGGGCGGCGCCGACGGGTGCGCGTCAAACCACGCCACGCGCGGACGGGGCCACGTCTCGTGAGGGGCGGACGGCAACGGGGTGGCCATCGGGTCGTCGGTGTCCCATCCAGCCACGGCCTGGTACAGCAGCGCGACGTCCTCCACCGTGCGCGCCATCGGACCCACCACGCCGATGAGCGAGAACGGCCCGAGGCACGCGGGCTGGTGCCCCGTGGACGGCACGCGGCCAGGCGTCGGCTTCAGGCCGCAGATCCCCGTGAAGTGCGCGGGCACGCGAATCGACCCGCCGCCGTCGCTGCCGATGCCGCCAGCCGAGCACCCTGCGGCGATGGCCGCCGACTCGCCGCCGCTCGAGCCGCCGGGCGTGCGTGCGAGGTCCCACGGGTTGTTCG
>JANNEJ010000835.1:0-3924 GCA_031378585.1 Acidobacteriota bacterium
GTGCAACTGCACGAGGTCGAGCGCCTCCACGCCCAGCCGCTGCAGCGACCGGTCCACCGCGCGCGTCACATCCCCCGGCGTCAGAGTGCCCAGCGTGGCCAGATCGGGCACGTACTTCGTGTGGACCTGCACCCCGCGCGCGTGACCGCGCCGTCGCACGAAGTCCCCAATGAGCGTCTCGACGCCCGTGTAGATGTCGGCGCAATCGAACGTGGTGATACCGGCCGAGACAAACGCCTCCATGTCGGCCATGGCGGCTCCGGGCTCGACCGGACCGTGTCCGCCCGCCAGCTGCCAGCCGCCCTTCACGAGGCGCGAGATTGAGTAGCCGGGCGTGAGCGCAAGGCGCGGCACCGGGGGCGTCATGCGCGGGGCAGAGGCACGGCCGTGACCTCGGCGTGACGGAAGGTGCGGGCGCCAAGGCGCGTGATGCGAAAGCGCGCGCCGCAGTGCGGGTCGGGACACGCCACCTCGGCGTCGGTCGTCATCCAGTCGTGCGGATGCGTCAGGCGCTGCTTGGCTGGCAGCAGCGGCAGCAGCGCCGCCAGCGCATAGAGCGAGAACGTCTGGCCGGTGGTCATGACGAGGTTCTCGCCGTGCACCTCGAACGCGTCGCCGGCCACGTGGCTGCACACCATCGGCCGGTCGGTGGCCACCACCTCTACGCGCAGGTCATAGAGCGTAAACTCGTCGTTCTGCTCGGACGTCATCAGCACTCCACGCGCGCGGTCGTGCGGCGCACCGCGTAGTACTATACGCGCCTCATCGACGGGCTCCGCGGCTCGGAACCTGGGCGGAACTTCGCGTGACGCATTCCAGATCCCCTGAATCAGCGCTCGCGTTCCGCGGCGGCCTCGCGGGCGCGGCGGCGCCGTTCGGCGTCTTCCTCGCCGGGGTGTCGTGGCTGGCCGTGCAAGGCGCGCCCGACGAGCGCGGCTTCTGGCCGGTGTTGCTGGCCGCCCTCGCCGCGGGTCTGCTGCTCGCGCGCGATCGCACGCGCTATGCCGAGACCTTGCTGGCGGGCATGGCCACTCCGCTCGTCATGTTGATGGTCCTGGCGTGGCTGCTGGCCGGTGCGCTCAGCAGCGTGCTGGCGGCCACCGGCTTTGTCGACGCGCTCGTGTGGAGCGCGCGGGCGCTCGATCTGCGCGGCGGACTGTATGCCGGCGCAGCGTTGCTCGTGTGCGCGCTGGTCTCGACGTCGACCGGCACGAGCTTTGGCACACTCCTTATCTGCGGGCCACTGCTGTATCCGGCGGGGGCGGGTGCCGGCGCGCATCCCGCCGTGCTGCTCGGCGCCATCCTCGGCGGCGCCACCTTCGGCGACAGCATCTCGCCGATTTCCGACACGACGATTGCCTCGGCCGGCACGCAAGGCGCCGATATTGGCGGCACGGTGCGGGCGCGGTTGAAGTATGTGCTGCCGGCCGGGGCGGTGGCCCTCATCGCCGCAGTGGTCTTCGGCGGAGCGCCGGGGGCGGACTCCACCGCGACGGCCGCCGTCACCGGCAGCGTGCGGGGCCTGCCGATGCTGGTCGTGCCGGTCTTGGTCGTCGGGCTGCTACTGGCACGGCGTCATCTGGTCGAGGCGCTGTTGCTCGGCCTGCTCGCGGCCGTAGTGCTTGGGCTGCCGCTGGGCCTGCTGCGGCCCGAGCAGCTGCTGCTCGTCGAGCCCGGGAGCTTCGCGGCCAAGAGCGTGCTCATCGACGGCCTGGAGCGCGGCGTGGGCGTGTCGGTGTTCACGCTGTTGCTGGTTGGCCTCGTCGCGGCGCTCGAGGCCAGCGGCGCCGTCGCGCGCGCCACGGCGCTCGCGGGCACGCCCGGCAGTGCCGGCGGGGCCGAAGCCCGCATCGTGGCCATGCTCACCGTGGCCGTGGTGCTCACCACGCACAGCGTCGTGGCGATTCTGGCGGTGGGTCCCTCGGTGGCCATCCTTGGCAACCGCAGTGGCATTGGCGCATATCGCCGCGCGAACCTGCTCGACCTCACGGCCTGCACCTGGCCGTTTCTGCTGCCATTCTTCCTGCCGACGATTCTGGCGTCGAGCGCTTCGGCGTCCGGCGCGGCGGCAGGCATGCCGCGGGTCTCGCCGCTCGAGGCCGGCATGTACAACGGCTACTCCTGGGCGCTGGTGGCGATGCTGATTGTCGCCGTGGCGACCGGCTACGGACGGCGCGAGGGTGAGACGCGGGGCTAAGAGGCCGGCGCGAAGTAGCCGCGCTTGGTGCGAACGGTTGTGCTCGGACGGTTCACCTGCACGTTGAGCCGCCGCCATCCGCCGTCGCGCTTCTGGTTCGTCGACGCGTAGCCGAGCGTGTACTGGCTGGCGAGTTCGTCGGCGATGACGCCGTAGATGCCGCCCAGATCTTCGGCGCGCTGCGGGAAGAAGGCCCTGCCGCCGGTTTCCTGCGCCAATTGCCGCAGCACGAACTCGGCCTCGCGGAATCCTTTCGAGAACCCCGTCTCGCGTGACTGCAGGCCAATGGTGTAGATGGTCGTGGCTGACCGCTTGGCCAGGTCGAGCACTTCTTCGAAGCTGACCAGGCTCGACGTGTCCTCGCCGTCCGAGAGCAGCACCACGGCCCGTCGCCGCACGTCGTCATCGCTCTTGGCCTTGATCTTCGCAAGCTCCTTGAGCGAGATGTAGAGCGCGTTGTGCATCGAGGTGGATCCGCCGGCCGTCGTCGACCGGATGGCCTTTTCGAGCGCGGCCACGTCGGCAGTGAAGTCCTGCAGGATCTCGACGCGGGTGTCGAAGTCCATGACCTGCGCGAGGTCCTGCGGCCGAAGTTTCCTGGCGAAGCCCACCGCGGCGTCCTGCGTGGTGGCCATGCGCTGCTCCATGCTGGCGCTGGTGTCGATGAGCAGCGACAACGCGATCGGCAACGTGGTGCGGTTGAAGTAACTGACCTCCTGCTTGGCGCCGTCCTCGTAGACCAGGAAGTCCGCCGTGTCGAGATCGGTCACGTAGTGGCTTTGCTGATCCAGCACAGTGACGTTGGCCGACACCATTTCGACGCCGGCGCGGAAGATCTGATCTGCTGGTCGGCGCACCTGCGGCGGCCCGGTCTGCGCAAACGTGGAGATTGCCGCGATGGCCGCCACGATCGTGGCGCTCACGGCCGCAGTGACACGTCGTTGAATCATCGCGGTTGCCCCCTGGCTGGCGTGCCGTAGGCGCTGTGTCCTGGCGCGCTTGCCGCCACTTCGAACGAGTCGGGTGGAATCAGCGATTGCGGGCGCGCGTAGACGACCCGAAACTGGTTGGTGATCGCACGCGCCAGATCGGCGAGCGCGGGCGCGAAGGCCATGCTGGCCAGCACGTCGCGACGGACCCCGCCCGTGTCACGCACCCCGCGGTCGAGCAGCATGTCACGCTGCCGCGCGGCGTAGTCGAACGACGTGCGGCCCGGCGGTGAGAGCACCACGGCATGCAGGGTCGCGCCCGATGTCTTGAGCGCCGCCAGCGCCCTCGAGGAGTCTACGGCGCTATGTTCCACGCCGTTGACGCTGACGACCACCAGGGCCGCCCGTTCGCCCTCGCGCTTCACGAGCCCGCGCGACGTTTCAAGTACGGCCTCGAGCAGCGTGGCGCCGCTGTCGGGCCGGGCGAAGATGCGCGTGATCCCCTTGGCCACGGCCTCGCGCGAGGTCGTGTAGTCGACGATGACGGTGGGCCGGTCGCCCATGGTGATGAGGGCGATGGGGCCAACGTCGCCGAGCGTGCTGACAAGAGCCGTCAGCGCGGTGCGGATGTCGGCGATGGCCGGTTCGGCCGCAGCGCTGTTGTCAACCACGATGGCCAACGGCAGCGGGCCGGTCGCAGGTGACACGCGCAGCACCTCGCGGGTGACGCGGTCTTCCCGGATCACGATGTCGCGAGGCGTCAGAGCCTCGAGCGGCGCGCCGGTCCTGCGATCGACG
>JANNEJ010000943.1:0-4288 GCA_031378585.1 Acidobacteriota bacterium
CTGCAACGCCTGCCACCGGTTCATGGACCCGATCGGCCTGTCGCTCGACAGCTTCGACGTGACCGGCAAGTGGCGCGAGCGCGAGAACGGCATGCCACTCGACACGCGGGGCGACTACTACGACGGCACGCCGGTGAACAACCTCAGCCAGCTGTCGGCGGCGCTGCTGAAGCGGCCCGAGCCGCTCGTGCGCAACTTCACGGAGAACCTGATGGCCTACGCACTTGGACGCCGCGTCGAGACCTTCGACATGCCGGCCGTGCGGGCGATTTCGGCCAAGGCCTCGGCCGACGGCTACAAGATGTCGTCGTTCATTCTGAGCGTCGTGAAGAGCGACGCCTTCCAGCGCAAGCACGTGGACGGCCACGGCACGACCGACGCGCCCGCGGACGCCAGCAAGCAGTAACCGTCGTTCAGCACACCCCTACTCGAGGAGAATTCGATGTCGTTCATCACCGGAAAGCAGCTGCCACGCCGCACCTTCCTTCGTGGCGCCGGCGCAACCATCGCGCTGCCACTGCTCGATGCGATGGTGCCTGCGGGTCGCCTGCTGGCGAAGGCACCCGAGCGTACGCGGCTCGTGTGCATCGAGGAAGTGCACGGCCTGGCCGGCTGCAACGACTGGGGCGCCAAGCAGCTGCTGTTCGCCCCGGCCAAGACCGGCCGCGACTTCACGCTGGTGAACGACAGCGCGCTCAAGTCGCTCGAGCCATACCGCGACTACCTCACCATCGTGAGCAACACCGACGTGCGCATGGCCGAGGCGTTCGCGCTGCCCGAGATCGGCGGCGACCACTTCCGCTCGAGCGCCGTGTTCCTGACCCAATCGCACCCCAAGCAGACCCAGGGATCGGACATCTGGTGCGGCACGTCGATGGACCAGCTCTACGCCAAGCGGTTTGGCCAGTCGACGCCGCTTCCCTCGATGCAGTTCTGCATCGAAAACCTCGATCAGGCGGGCGGCTGCACCTACAACTACTCGTGCGCCTACACCGACTCGATCAGCTGGGCGTCGCCAAACGATCCCCTGCCGATGATCCGCGACCCGCGCGTGGCCTTCGACATGCTGTTTGGATCGGGCAGCTCGAAGGAAGACCGCGCCGAGCGGCGGCAGGCGCGTCGCAGCATCCTCGACTGGATTGGCGTGCAGGTGGCCGACGTGCGCAAGGAACTCGGCGCGGGCGACAAGAACCGCCTCGATAAATATCTCGACCACGTGCGTGAGATCGAACGCCGGATCGAGGCGATTGAGGCGCGCAACACGAGCGGCGAGCAGCGTGAGCTGCCAGGCGCGCCGGCTGGCGTGCCCGACTCGTACTCCGAGCACATGAAGCTCCTGTTCGACCTGCAGGTGCTGGCGCTTCAGGCCGACATGACGCGCATCATCTCGTTCAAGACGGGCCGCGACTCGCAGAACCGCGTGTTCCCCGAGAGCGGATCGGATCAGCCGTTCCACCCCGCCTCGCACCACGGCAACCGCGAAGAGCGGATCATGGAGTTCAACAAGATCTGCAAGTTCCGGGTGAGCATGCTGCCCTACTTCCTCGAAAAGCTGAAGACCACGATGGACGGCGACGCGAGCCTCCTCGACTCGTCGGTGGTCATGTGGGGATCGCCCATGGCCGACCCGAACGTGCACAACCACCGGCGCTGCCCGCTCATCCTGCTCGGCAAGGGCAACGGCATGCTGAGCGGCAACATGCACATCAGGGCGGCCGACGGCACGCCGATGGCCAACGCCATGCTCAGTGTGCTGCACAATCTGGGACTCGACGACCTGCAGAGTTTCGGCGACAGCACGGGCGAGCTGTCGCTCACGCAGTCGCCAATCACGGTCGCGTGACGGCGCGACGGAGACACGACATGAGACGCCGCATCATCCTGAACCTGCTCGCAGTCGTCGCGCTCTCGGCAGCCGTGGCCGCCGCGCCCGCCCTTCGCGCCAGCGGACCCCAGGCGGCGCAGAGCGGCACCGTTCGACCAGCGGAAGGGTCTGCCGCTCAGGGCCGGACAGAACGGCCGCGCAGCGTTGTCGCCGATGCCGCCATGAAGGGCGACCACGCCGCCGTGCGCGCGCTGTTGCAGCAAGGCGCCGATGTCAACGGCGCGCAAGGCGACGGCATGAGCGCCCTGCACTGGGCGGCAGACCGCGGCGACGCCGACCTGACGCAGATGCTCGTCTATGCGGGCGCCAACCCAGGCGCCGTGACCCGCATCGGGCAGTACACCCCGCTCCATCTGGCCGCGCGAGCTGGCAGTGCGACTGCGGTGACGGCGTTGCTCAAGGCTGGCGCCAAGGTCGACGCCGTGACCTCGACGAGCGGCGCGACGCCGCTGCACATGGCGGCCTCAGCGGGCGTGCCCGCCGTCGTCACGGCGTTGCTCGACGCGAAGGCCGACGTCAACGCGCGCGAATCCGAGTGGGAACAGACGCCACTCATCTTCGCGGCCTCGCTCAACCGTGTGGACGCGGTGAAGGTGCTGCTCGCTCACGGCGCCGACGCCAACGTCACGAGCAGGGTTATCGACCTCCAGAAGCACATCCCCTTGGACCGCGCGTCGAACCAGCGCTTTGCCAAAGTGCTCGAAAGCACGGCCGGCAAGAACGGCAAGGCCTCGCCGAGCCAGATGCAGGCCGCGGTCCAGGCGAGCCGTGAGCTCTACGTGTCGGGCAAGTTGCCCGAGCCCGAGAAGCCGGCCGCGCCGGCCGCTGGCGGTACAGCAGGGGCGGGTGGGCAGGGTGGGCAGCAGATGTTCTTCGAAGAGACGCCTGGGCTGTCGTCCAAGGGCGGCCTCACCGCGCTGCTCCACGCCGCCCGACAGGGATACCTGCCTTCCGCGCGCGCGCTCGTCGACGGGGGCGCCGATCCCAATATGGCCAGCGCGGGCGACGGCACGACTCCCCTGCTGATTGCGACCATCAACGGCCAGTTCGACTTGGCGATGTATCTTCTCGAGAAGGGTGCCGACCCGAATCTGGCAGCCAAGGTCAACGGCGCCACGCCGCTCTGGTCGGCCGTGAACACCCAGTGGCAGCCGCGCACCCGTTTTCCGCAGCCACAGGAGATGGAGCAGCAGAAGGCGACGTATCTCGACGTGATGGCGAAGCTGCTCGAGAAGGGCGCGGACCCCAACGCGCGACTAAGTCAACACCCGTGGTACATGGTCTACAGCGGCTGCGGCAATCGAAACTGCGGGCTGGCCGACACGTCCGGTTCCACCGCCTTCTGGCGCGCGGCCTACGCCACCGACGTGGAGGCCATGAAGCTGCTCGCGAAGCATGGCGCCGACCCCAACATCCCGTCGATGGCGCCGAAGGCACAAGTCCGGCGCGGCCAAGAAGGTGGCGGACCGGGATCCGACGGCTCGAGCCGCGGTCCGTCGGCCGCCTCGGCGCCGGTGCTGCCGCCGATTCCGTACGGCGGACCTGGGGCTTCGGCTCTGCACGCTGCCGCGGGCGTCGAGTACGGCGAAGGCTTCGCTGGCAACGCGCATCGGCACGCGCCCGACAGCTGGTTGCCGGCAGTGACGTATCTGGTCGAGGACCTGGGCCTCGACGTGAATGCTCGCGACAACGACGGCTATACCGCGCTGCATCACGCGGCCGCCCGCGGCGACAACACCGTCATTCTGTACCTGGTCAGCAAGGGCGCCGATGTGACCGTGGTCGCGCGAAGCGGCCAGTCCACGGCCGACATGGCCAACGGCCCGGTGCAGCGCGTGTCGCCCTTCCCAGACACGGTGGCGCTGCTCGAGAAGCTCGGCGCCAAGAACAATCACCGCTGCGTGTCCTGTTAGCAGCAGCCACGCGTTGCGCACGCACCTGCCACGGGCGGCCCTCATGGGCCGCCCGTCCTACGTACGACGTTCACGAAGCCGGCTGGGGTTGACGCGTGTTGTCGCCGCGCTTATATTACTGAGTAGTTATAGATGAATATTCAACACAGCCGCCTGGACGGTCACCGGTGACTCTCGTCGCCGTCCTGGCTGGCGCGCTCGTCATCGGCTCCGCCCTGGGTCTACTTGGCGGCGGCGGCACGATCCTGACGGTGCCGCTGCTGCACGGGCTCCTGGGGGTGCCCACGCCGCAGGCCGTGGCCATGAGCCTGCCAATTGTGGCAATCGCAGCGGCGGCGGGCGCCGTCGTGGGTTGGCGCCGGCGTGCGTTTGCCGTGACGCCAACGCTCGGACTGGCCGCCACGACGGCAACCGGGGCCTACCTTGGCGCCCTGGTCGGGCAGACGCTGACCGCGCGAACCCAATCGACGCTGCTAGGCATCACGCTGGC
>JANNEJ010000302.1:0-4198 GCA_031378585.1 Acidobacteriota bacterium
CGTCGAGTGTGACGACGCGTGGCTCGAGCGCCATGCCGCAGATGGGGCACGACCCCGGCTCGTCGCGGACGACCTCCGGGTGCATCGGGCAGGTCCACTCGGTCTTCGTGAGCGGCGCCGCGGTGACCGGCTCCAAGGCCATCCCGCACTTGGGGCAGGCCCCGGGACCAATCTGGCGCACCTCCGGGTCCATCGGGCACGTGTACTCGCGCGTGTCCCCGTGCGCGTGACCGTGCGGCGCGGCCGGCGCGGGGGTCTGATAGGCCTCGGGCGAAGCCTGGAACTTGTCGAGGCAGCTCTGGCTGCAGAAGTGATACGTCTGCCTGCGATGCGTCACCTGACCGACGGCATCTGCCGGGAGAATGCTCATGCCGCAGACGGGGTCGATGACTTCAGGCTCGACGCCGGGGTTCGCGTCGAACTTGGCTTTGCAGCCCTTCGAGCAGAAGTAGTAGCTCTGCCCCTGGTACTGGCTCGTCCCCGCGGCCTTGGCCGGGTCCACCTGCATGCCGCACACTGGATCTCTCATCTGCAACCTCCTTCTACCCTCCTTCACGCAGTCGCCGCTGTTCCATTACACACACGGTTCTCCTAGGGTTTTCCACACGAGCAGTCGACGCAGCCGTGCTCGGCGCACGTCCCACAGGACGCCGCGACCTGCCGCCGCAGCGCCTGGCGAGCCCGGAAGAGCCGGACCCCTGCGGTCGATCGCCGCATTCCGGAGCACACGGTAGAACCACGGCACCAGCCCCTCGTCGGGTACGTCGGACAACCGGTCAAGGTTGCGCGTGAACGCGTCCTGCAGGAGGTCTTCGGCCAGCGCCCGGTCGCCCACTCGTCGCTCGAGGAATCGCAGGAAGGCCCGGTGGTTCTCCACACGGTGCGCGGCTCCGTCATACCGGCAGTATAGGCACCAGTCCCGGGCCCCGGCTGACAACTCGGCCGTCTGGCTCGCCTATGATGGGCGGCCTATGAAGCCACTGATGCTGGCGGTCGCGCTCTCCGCGGGGTTCGGGGCGGTATCGGCGACGCAAACGCCCACAGCCGCCGGGGCCAACTGGCGGCCCACAATCACCGCGGTGACCGCGCCCTCAGGCCCGAACAGCGCCCAGCCGCAGATGACCGTCTCGCCTCGCGGCATCCTCCTCAGCTGGATCGAGCGATCCGGCACGCGCGCCACCCTCAAGTTCGCCGAACGCACGCCCAGCGGCTGGTCGCCCGCGACCACCGCCGCGGCGGGAGACGACTGGTTCGTCAACTGGGCCGACGTGCCGTCGGTCTTGCGCCTCGATGACGGCACGCTGGCCGCGCACTGGCTGCAGAAAAGCGGCGCTGAGACCTACGCCTACGACGTCCGCCTCGCGTACTCCAAGGACGACGGACGCACGTGGTCGCCCTCGTTCACACCCCATCACGACGGCGCGAAGCGCGAGCACGGCTTCGCCTCGCTCTTCCAGATGCCCGGTGCCGGGCTGGGCCTCATCTGGCTCGACGGACGAGCCATGGCGTCCTCGGAGGGTCACGACAGCCACGGCGCATCCGAGGGCGCCATGAGCGTGCGCTTCGGCACGTTCGACACGGCGTGGAAGCAGACGAGCGAGATGCCGGTCGACCTGCGCGTGTGCGAGTGCTGCCCGACGACGGCGGCGATGACGAGCGACGGACCCATCGTCGCCTTTCGCAACCGCACTGAGGACGAGATCCGTGACATCTACGTGTCGCGTCTGGATAGCGGGAAGTGGACCGAACCCACGCCCGTCCATGAGGACAACTGGAAGATTGCGGCGTGTCCCGTCAACGGGCCGATGCTCAGCGCGCGTGGCCGGAACGTTGTCCTGGCCTGGTTCACGGTCAAGGACGATGTGGGCCACGCATACGCCGCGTTCTCAACGGACGCCGGCCGGACCTTCGGCGCGCCGATTCGCCTCGACGCGGTCAGCGCGCTCGGTCGGGTGGACGTCGCGCTCCTGCCGGATGGGTCGGCGCTGGCCACGTGGATTGAGTTCGCCGAGCAGAAGTCGTCGTTTTCGATGCGCCGCGTGGAACCGTCCGGCGGCACCTCGCCGATGACCGCCGTCACCGCCATCTCGGGTGCCCGCGCCAGTGGCTATCCGCGTCTCGCGTTGCATCGCGACGAAGTGGTCTTCGCCTGGACCGAAACCGACGGCGGCCAGGCAATCCTCAAGACCGCCGCAGCCAAGGTGGCTCTCACCGCCGCGTCCTTGCGATAGGGCCTGCCACCCCTCGTGCCGTTACCGACTGGCCCGCTCCGGACTGCCACCGGCGCTGTGCCAGGACCACAGGTGTGCAATTGACGACAGCCCAGACGCGACGCGCTGTGTGACGCTTGGCCTTGGAGCCGCACGTTCGGCTCCTAAGGAGTCAGGCATGAGTATGAACAGCATCGCTATGGCCGCGCTCGCGAGTGGCGCGCTTCTACTGGTCTCCAGCGCACCCGGCGTCGCCGGACAGGCCCACGATCCCCAACACGCGGCGACGGACAAAGCCAAGCCAGCCTCCGGGATGGCGGCCAAGGACCACGCCATGATGGCGGACCACGAGAAGATGATGGCGGACATGAAGGTTGCCGATCAGCGGCTCGACACCCTCATCACCAAGATGAACGCCGCCACGGGCATGGACCAGCCGGCGGCGACGGCGGCGACCGTGACCGAGATGGTCGCGCAGAGCCGGACGATGCGCGAGACCATGATGAAAGCCCAGCAGGGCATGATGGCTCACATGATGGAGCACATGCAGGCGGGGCCGGCCTCGATGGCGGCGTGCCCGATGATGAAGCCGATGGCCGGCATGAAGCCCTGAACGATACCGGACTCCTGGTCGCAACTGCTCTTGCGTCGTCCCTCCTCACATGAGCGTCGGCCCGATGCCGAGCGCCGCATTGGTCCGGGCGATGGACTCGCTCGCGTCTGTGACGCGGCCGGTCAAGGCGCGGATGGCGTCGATCGTCTCCGGAATCACGATGGCCTGGTTGTCGACCATGTAGGCATAGAACAGCTCGTCGCCCTGCACACGAAGCATGTCGGCCCACAACGCAACCTCGTAGAGGTTGTCGTGCGGTCGGCCGCGGTCGGCCATCAGCTCCTTGATCGTGTTCAGCGCCACCAAGCCCTCGCCGGTGCGGATCAGGGCGATTCTGGACGACCCGCGAAACGCGTCGAGCACCTCGTCTTTGGTGGCATGGCGCGTCATCTGCACTGCCCAGTAGTGCAAGTGCCCCAGAGTCTCCGGCACCTTGACCGCCATCGTGACTACGTCGAGTTCCGGATCGACGCTCTGGGCGTCGGGACCCTGGTGACTCGGGATCTCGGGCTCCGGCACCAGCGTGTTCATGATGCCGCTTTCGTGGCTCTCCCAGGGATCGGTTGCGCGCCGCAGCAGTGTGCCCCGGGCCCGCTGCAGCAAGCCCGCGCGCTTGAGCGCGGATAGAGTCCGCACGATTGACGTGGTGTTGCACGACACGACGCGGGTCGACTCACGGTCGATCGCGCTGACGTAGTTCGATTCGGCGACAAAAGAGTGGCCGGTCGTTTCGTGCTTCTCCCCACCCTGCACGATGAACTTCACGCCGCGGCGGCGGTAGCCGTCGATGTTCTTGGCCGCGACGTGCTTGGGCGTGCAGTCCACGACCACGTCTGCCTGATCCAGGAGTTCGTCCAACGTGCCCGCCACGTCCAGGCCGGCTGCACGCATCCCATTGGCGTGATCGTCGGTGGCGCCGAACAGGTGAATGCCGCGCTTGGTCGCTGTACGCACCCGCCAGTCCGTGACGACGTCCGACACGCCCGCCAGCGACATGTCCTCCTGCCGCGCCACTGCGTCGGCCACACGCTTGCCGATCACGCCGTACCCGTTGATGGCGACCCGCATCTTGTCGTGCTCAGACATACTCCGCCTCAGTGCCGGCCAGCTTGGTGCGCTTGAGCATCAGCGCATTGACCGCCACCACGAGGGTACTGCCCGACATGGACAGCGCTGCCACCTCCGGGCTCAGCACGAATGGATACAAGACGCCGGCGGCGAGCGGGAACGCGATCACGTTGTAGCCCACGGCCCACCACAAGTTCTGGTGCATCTTCCGCAACGTGGCCCTCGACAACTCGATGGCCGCGACGATGTCATGCGGGTCGCTCTTCATGAGCACGACATCGGCGCTCTCCATCGCCACGTCGGTGCC
>JANNEJ010000894.1:0-2334 GCA_031378585.1 Acidobacteriota bacterium
TCGACCACCTCGGCGTCGAAGGTGACCACGCCGACGCGGTCGCGCTGCTTGTGCACGAGATAGGTGAGACACGCGCCGAGGGTCTTGGCGTAGTCGAGCTTCGAGATGCGCGCGCCGAAGGCCATCGACGCCGACACATCGAGCAGCACGGTGAAGTTGGAGTTCGAATCGGCTTCGAATTCCTTCACGTAGTACTTGTCGGTGCGCGCGTAGACCCGCCAGTCCACGCGCCGGATGTCGTCGCCCGGCACGTAGCCGCGATGTTCGGCAAAGTCGACCGACGTGCCGAAGTAGGGCGACCGGTGCAGGCCGTTGATCAGGCCGTCGACCACCGAGCGCGCCACCAGATCGAGGTTGCCGATCCGCGCCAGTACCGCCGGGTCGACAAACTGCGCGCCGGGGATCGCACCGCCCAGTGCCATCACATCCCCGAGCGCGGCGCCGGCACGGATTCAAGCAGCTTGTCCACGATCATGTCGGAGGTCATGCCCTCGGACTGCGCATGGAAGTTGATGAGCACGCGGTGCCGCATCACGGGATGGGCCAGCGCGCGGATGTCGTCGAAGGTGACGTGATAGCGGCCGCTCGTGAGCGCCCGCGCCTTGGCGGCCAGCACCAGATACTGTGCCGCGCGCACGCTGGCGCCAAACGACACCCACTTCCTGATCATGTCGGAGGCGCCCGGCGTCTTGGGCCGGCTGGCGCGCACGAGCGCGAGCGCGTAGCGCATCACCGGTTCGGCTACCGGCACGCGGCGCACCAGGCGCTTGAACGCGCTGAGCTCGGGCCCGGTCACCGTGCGTTCGAATTCCGGTTCGAGAATCGCCGTGGTGGTGCGCACCACGTCGTATTCCTCTTCCTCGGGCGGATGGTCGATGACGATATGGAACATGAACCGGTCGAGCTGGGCCTCGGGCAGCGGATACGTGCCCTCGAGTTCGATCGGGTTCTGCGTGGCAAAGACGTAGAAGGGCTCGTCGAGCGTGTAGGTGCGCCCCTGAATGGTGACCCGGTGCTCCTGCATCGCCTCGAGCAGGGCCGACTGCGTCTTGGGCGGTGTGCGGTTGATCTCGTCGGCCAGCAGGATGTTGGTGAAGATCGGGCCCGGCGCAAACACCATCTGGCGGCGCCCGGTGGCGGGGTCTTCCTGGATGATGTCGGTGCCGGTGATGTCTGACGGCATCAGGTCGGGCGTGAACTGAATGCGCGAGAACTTCAGGTCGACGACCCGCGCAAGCGTGTGGATGAGCAGCGTCTTGGCCAGCCCCGGCACGCCGATGATCAGGCTGTTGCCGCCCACAAAGAGCGTGAGCAGCACCTCGGTGAGCACCGCGTCCTGGCCCACGTTAAGCTTGCGCAGTTCCTGGCGGATCCGGTCCTGGCCGTGCTTCATCCGGTCGGCGAGCGCGATGTCGTCGGGTGCGCTCAGGTCTAGTTGCATGTTCGTTCCGTCCACGAATCCTCCCTCACCGCCAGAAACGCTTCCACTAGCGACGCGCAGCGTCGCTAGTGTGTCATGCCGTACACGATGTAGTTCACGCCGAACTTGTACGCTTCGTTCGAAAGATCGATGGGCACCCAGCCGGTGTCCGAGAATTCCCAGTACTCGCCGAGGTCGTTGTTGTAGTTGGCGACGACCTGCAGCCGCTTGGTCGGGTCGTTGTCCTCGAAGATGCCGTAGAACACCGGCTTCTCGGCGCCGTAGGGCGGGACGAACTTCGCCGGGTCGATCTCGAAAAAGACGTGGAAGACCGGACTGGCGGGGTCGAGTTCCACGAGGCGCTGGGTGGGCAGCACCTTGCGCATCTGCTCCTCGAAGTTGTACCAGTGCTGGGTGCGGAAGTCGTCGAAGATGAGGAAGCCGCCCTTGGCCAGATACGTGCGCAGGCCCTCGGCTTCCTGGTCGGTCAGCGTCCAGAAGCCCGGCTCCGACATGTAGGCCACCGGGTAGTTGTGCAGCTCGGGATCGTCGAGCGAGAAGATGTTGCTCTCGTCGAGGTGCGGGCGCTGGAGCGTGATTTCCTGCAGGATTTTCATGAGGTGCAGGTCGGCGCGCGGGTAATCGTGGGCCCACGGCGGCTCGCGGCGGAAGCCCCCGAACCCGCCTCGACCGCCCCCCAGTTCGTAGCGCAGGCGCACGAAGGCGAACCGGCCATCGTAGGGCACCCGCGTCTCCTGCAGATCGGGGGCCGGACCCCGCTGCCGGCCACGCTCGCCTCTGAAGGGTTGCTGCGCCGCGAGGGCAAGGGCGCCGGCCGTGGTCACGAGCACCACCGCCGCGGCCACCCGCGCGAGCCCGCGAGGGCTAGGACAGGCCCACGGCACGCCGGTACC
>JANNEJ010000896.1:0-1614 GCA_031378585.1 Acidobacteriota bacterium
GTTTCTGGCCACCTGGCTCACGAAGTAGATGAGCGCGAACTCGCGGTTCAGCGTGCGGCTGCGGAACTGCTCCATCGGCATGTTGACGGCCGCCGTCACCTGGTCGCCCACGGCGAGTGCGAACTCGTTGCCGGCAATCCACGTGTCGGCGCCACTAGCCGTGAGGCGCGCGTAGGTGTAGCCGCCGGAGTTCATGGTCTCGGCGACCACGCCCGACACGGTGCTGGCGTCGGGTACCGCGGCGGGGTCGAGCGCCGCACCGGACGCTCCGCCTCCAGGCGAGGACGGCGCGGCCTGCGCGGCGGCGGTTGCAGCCGGCTCCGGCGCCGGCTGAGGTGTGCCGCAGGCGGCAGCCACCAGCGCCAGGGCCGCGAGTACGTATCCATTCCACATGGTGTCACTCCGAAATCGCGCGCCACGGGCATCGAGACCGGCCCCAGCGCGCCGCCAGGCGGACGTCAGGCGGGCTTCACGCCCATCTCGCGCACGTAGCGGTAGTGCGAGCGCAGCGCGTCAGTCAGCGTGACGTTCTCGCGGCAGGGCACGCCGTGTTCGTCGCACACTTCGCGCACGACCCGCTCAATGGCCGGGTAGTGCACGTGCGCCACGCGCGGGAAGAGATGGTGTTCGCGCTGGTGGTTCAAGCCGCCGAGCAGGAACGTCGCGACCCAGCTGCCGGTGGCGAAGTTGGCGGTCGTGGCAATCTGGTGCACGACCCACTCGGGCCGGTGGTCGAGGTCGCCGGCCACGGGATGCTCCACGACGTCGACGGTGTGCGCGAGCTGGAACACCACGCTGAAGATGAGGCCCATTCCCATCGACACGAGCACATACACGCCGAGTACGTGGCCCACCGTGTGGCGGCTCAGCGGAATGACGAACGCCGCGGTCAGGAAGAACGCCTTGCCAGCCAGCAGCCACGCCATGTCCGCGCCCTTGGGGTAGCCGGCGGTCAGGCCGTCGTTCTTGCCGAGCGCGAGCCGCTGCAGGTCGCTGTAGAGATACCGCAGGTGCACGAAGGTGTAGAGCACCCATAGATACACGTGCTGATAGCGATGCCACCAGAACCACGGTTGATCGGCGCTCAGGCGCGCCATGGGCCCGAGATGGATGTCGGCATCCTCGCCCGGGATATTCGTGTACACGTGATGGTTGTGATTGTGCTTGTCCTTCCAGAAGTAGGAACTCGCGCCAATCAGGTCCAGCGTGAACCCGGCCAGCCGGTTGACCCACGGGCGGCGCGAGAACGTGCCGTGGTTCCCGTCGTGCTGGATGTTGAAGCCGATGCCCACAAGCGCCAGCGACAGCAAAGTGCCCGACAGCAGGACCGCCAGCGGTGTCTGGGCCTGGAACACCAGCACGGTGTACGACCAGGCCGACGCGCCAATCAGCGCCGCGGCCTTGGCATACATCAACGGACTGTCGACGGTCCGCCGGTCACCGATGAAAGACTGGACCCGGCGGTCGAGCACGACCTTCAGGAGGGCGGGGGAGGCAAACGTCGTTTTGGGCTGAGTCAGAATGCTGGAATCTTACCGTGTGGATGCCCGTCAGGGATGTACAACTTCAGTAATTGTCTCGGCCAGGGCATTTCGCGGAGAGAAAGGGCATCCG
>JANNEJ010000983.1:0-3805 GCA_031378585.1 Acidobacteriota bacterium
CCATGAACCGGTGGCAGGCGTTGCAGGTCGGGTTGGCACGGTGCACCTCCATCCGCTCGCGGGTGGTCAGCATCTTGCCGTCCTTGGCGCTGGCCGACTCGTCGAGCGTGGGGACGTTGGGGGGCGGTGCCGGGGGCGGCGTGCCCAGCAGCACTTCCATGACCCACTTGCCCCGCAACACTGGCGACGTGCGGTTGGCAAGCGACGTCTGCACGAGCATGCTGCCCTGGCCAAGTATGCCGCGGCGCGCGGTGTCTGGGTACGACACGCGCCGGAACTGGCTGCCGGCGACATCCGGGATGCCGTAGTGGCGCGCCAGGCGTTCATTGACGAACGTGTAGTCGGCGGTGAAGAAGTCCATGAAGCTGCGGTCGTGCTTCACGAGGTCGTTGAAGAACAGCTCCGTCTCGCGCTTCATGGCCGCGGCCACGTTCTCGTCGAAATTCGGGTAGAAGTTCGGGTCCGGCTTCACTTTGTCGAGGTCCTGCAGCCGCAGCCACTGGGCCGCGAAGCGGTGGCCGAGGGCGGACGCACGCTCGTCGGCCAGCATGCGGACGGCTTGCTTCTCGACCATGCCGGGCGCCGTGAGCTTGCCGCTCTGGGCGAGGCTGAGCAGTTCCTGGTCGGGTGGCGCGCCCCACAGGAAGAAGGACAGCCGCGACGCCACATCGAGATCGGTCACGCGCGTGACCGTCTGCGCGGCCGCCGCCGGTTGTTCGCGCTCCAGCCGGAACACGAACTTCGGACTGGCGAGCACGGCTTCAAGCGCTGCGCGCACGCCAGCCTCGAAGCCGCCCGTTGCCGTGCCCTTCTCGTAAAACGGCATCAGGCCGTCTACTTCGGCCGTGGTCATCGGCCGGCGGTAGGCGTCGCCGCCAAGACGCGCGAGGATCGAGCGCGCGCACGTGCGTTCCTCCGACGCCGCCGTGGGGCGGCAGGTGAACACCCGCTGCCGGCTGGGGGAGTCGGACACGCCCGTGGCGTTATAGGGACCGGCCACGACCAGGTCGCGCAGGTGCGGCAGCGTGGTGATGCCGGCGCCGCCGGAGCCGCCGCCCGCGTACGACCAGTCGTGCGGGCGGATCAGGTCTTCGTACGGGCCATCGCCTTTGCGCACGAACGCCGCCGATACTTTGTGGGCGCCGGCCCGCACCAGAATCGGATCGGTGCGCATCGACATGCCGCCGCGCCCGTCGGCGGCCGCCTGCGGGCCATTCTCGTACTTCATCAGGGCCACGCGCTCGCCGTCCAAAGACACGTCGATGTCTTCGCCACGCGCGTTGTCGCCCGAGATCACCAGCAGTTCGAGCTCGTACTCGGCATCGGCGGGAAACACATGGGTGGCCACCAGGCCGCCCCGCGTGCCGTAGGGCGCGCCTTCCACGTGATCCCAGGGGTGCTGGGACACGTAGCTGGGGTTCGTGTAGACAATATCCACGCGCGCCGCCTGCTTGTCACCGACCGCCATGCGGCTGATATCGCCGGCCGCGTTCAGATAGGCCTCGAGCAGCGTCGGCGAGAGCGCCTGCTCGTCGGCGATGTTGTCGAAGTTGGCGCTCTTCTGGTCGAGGGGCAGCCACTTGCCCGCATCGATGTCGAGCGCGAGCAACTCGCGCACGGCGCGCTCGTACTCGGGCCGGTTGAGGCGCTGGAATGTGCGGCGCCCGGGATTGGGGTTGGCCGCCGCGTACTCGTCCATGCGCGACTCGAGGGCCTCGGTGAGGGAGGCGAGCACGGCGGCCTCGGGCTTCTTCGCGCCCGGCGGCGGCATGAGCCCCGCGGTCATCTTGCGGATCATCTTCTCGACCACGTCTTGCCGTTCGGTGGCCTTCATCGCGTCGAAGCCGGCGAGCGACAGACCGCCGGCCTTCGCCCGCTCGCTGTGGCACGTGGCGCAGTAGGTGGTGACGAGCTCGCTCTGTTGTTTTGCCGACAGCGACGGCGACAGCGAATGCGACGCGGCCGGCGCGGGGACTGCGGGGCGCGCGGGTGCTTGACGCCGGGGCGCCGGTGCTGGCGCGGCTGGCGCGGCCGTGGGCGATTGCGCACGCTCGGCGATGCCGGTGGTCGCCAGTGCGATCCCGACGAGGGCTGTGCCCAGAACCTTCACCCCGGCGCGCGTCATGCGATGGACTCCCGAACCAGGACACGACCGGACGAGCATCCGGTTGGGTCGACACGACCCGGTCATCGATTCCGCAGAAATATACCTCGGATTCCTGCCGGTTCTCACGGGCATCCCGACGGAAACCACCCGATTTTGCTGGGCTATTTGTCTTGTTTTGTCACTGCGTCCGGGGCGACCCAGGCGGCTCGCGCGGCGGCGTCGCGGACCACGTCGATGCGGTAGTGCGCGACGTGCAGATTCCGCGCCTCGCCGAAGGTCTCAACCGCCGAGCGAACCGCCTCCAGACGCGTCGTCGGCCGCGCCTGTTCGAGGTGAGCCACGACGATCCCGGCCCAGAACCGCGTGAGCGTCTCGTGATATCCGCTCGTGGCCGTATTGGCGGTACCCACGGCCTCGTTGTAGGCCACGATGCCGGCCTTCATCGTCGCAAACACCGTCTGCAGCGGCACGGCGCCAAAGGCGTGGTACGCACACACCGCCACGTGCGCGCCGTGGGTCCAGGCGGGCTTCGGCAAGGTGCCTGCGCGCCACGCCTCGATGATGGCGTCGAGCGAGGTCTCGTCGACCAGATCGGGGTGGATCTCGCGCGGGGGGTCCGGTGCCGTCACGGGTGGCGCGTCGCAGGCGGGACCAGCCGCGCAGGCTGATACAATCGATCGGATGTCAGCACCAGCGGCTGGCGCCGGAAGGAACCGAGATGATTGCAGTCAGCGGCGTGTCGATGCGGTATGGGTCCAAGGTGCTCTTCGACGACGTCTCCACGACGTTCTCGAACGAGCGTCGTTACGGCCTGACCGGGCCCAACGGCGCAGGGAAGTCGACCTTCATGAAGCTGCTCACGGGCGAACTGCCGCCGCAGAAGGGCAACGTCGCGCGTCCCGAGCGCCTTGGCGTGTTGCGCCAGGACCAGTACGCGTTTGACGCCTTCCGCGTGGTCGACACGGTCATCATGGGCAACGCGCCCCTGTGGGCCGCGCTGCAGGAACGCGACGCGCTCTATGCCCAGCCCTCGCTCAGTGACGCCGACGGCATGCGCCTCGGTGAACTGGAAGGCACCATCGGCGAGCACGACGGCTACTCCGCCGAGAGCGACGCGGCCGTGCTGCTGGCGGGTCTCGACATCGGCGACGGTCTGCACGAACGGCAGATGTCGGAACTGCAGGGCGGACAGAAGGTGCGCGTGCTCCTGGCGCAGGCGCTCTTTGGCCACCCGCAGGCGCTGCTCCTCGACGAGCCGACCAATCACCTCGACCTCGATTCGATCCACTGGCTGCGCGAGTTCCTGGTGCGCTATGACGGCACCCTCGTGGTGATTTCGCATGACCGGCATTTCCTGAACGCCGTGTGCACCCACATCGCCGCGACTGCACCTGGCTCGATCGGGTGCCGGCCGAGAAGCGCTGGATGAAATCCTGCAGCTGCGCGATCTTCTTCTCGCGTTGTTCGTTCTGAGACTCGAGACGCGAGCGGATCTGCGTCTTGGCCAGCACCATGTCGTCATAGCCGCCCGTGTAGGTGATGATGGTCTGGTAATCGATGTCGGCGATGTGCGTGCAGATGCTGTTCAGAAAATGGCGGTCGTGGGAGATCACGATCACCGTGCCTTGATAGCGGCTGAAAAAATTCTGCAGCCACTCGATCGACTCCAGATCGAGGTGGTTGGTAGGCTCATCGAGG
>JANNEJ010000988.1:0-1564 GCA_031378585.1 Acidobacteriota bacterium
TCGCGCTCCTCCAGGCCGCCGAGCTGACCGGCGCGCAGGAGCCTCAGGTACCCCAGCGCGACGCCCAGCGGCGTCCGGATATCGTGCACCAGCAGACTCAGTGCCCGGTCGACGTCGGTCATCGAGTGAGGATCGCCCATGCCATGCCCCAGACCATATCAGCGACGCCCCGTCTGGTGTTTCACAATTCTGGCGTCCCTGCCAGGGGGACGGCGGCCGCCTGCCGCAGTGCCGCGAGTCGGCACCGTCGTTCCACTAGCTGGTAACCCCTTGCCACGCGGATGCCTGTTCCGGGCCGGCGTAGCGGGCACGCGCTTTGCTTTGCTGCCAGTGACGCCATGATGCAAGCCGACTCCACGACCCAGACCGCCGTCATCGTCATTGCCGCGGCACTCGCGTTCCAGACCGTCCTGCTGACGGGCGCCTTCGTCGCCGCCTGGCTGGGCTGGCGGCAGATGCAGGTGGGGCTCGACACCCGCTGGCGAGCCCTCGAGGCGCGCGTGGACGACGCCGCCAGCCATGCGCGTCAGGCAGCAGATTCGGTCAGCCGCTTGTCCGACAGAACGTCGGCCGTCATGAGCGATGCCAGCCACGTCGTCCGGTCAGTCGCGTCCGTCGTGGCCGCCCCTAAAACCCTGCTCGTGGCCGGGGCGGCGGCGGCGGCCCGCGGGCTCGTGAGCCGCTGGCGGCGCCGACGTGCCGCCTCGGCATTCTAGACGCCGGTTCATTCGCAACAGTCTTCAGGACTCCTCACAAGGACACCACCATGCATCAGAAAGACACGTCAGCTAATCTCGCGATCGGCATCGTTGCCGGCCTGGCCCTAGGCGCCGGTGTGGCGCTGCTCTTCGCTCCCAAGACCGGCGCCAGCATGCGCGAGGACCTCGGCGAATCCGTCGGCACACTGCGCGCCGCGGTGGGGCGTCGCCTTCGTGACCTGGCCGACCGCGCCGGCGTCGAGGTCGCCGACATCGGCTTCAGCGTCGATCGGGCGACCGAGGCCGTGGAATCGACCGCTCGCGAGATGGTGAAGGTCGCCGCCCAGGGGATCCGGTCGGCAACCACCTGATCGCGGTTCGAGGACCACGTGAGTCAGGGGGAGGGGAAGGGGCGTATGGCCGACACGGCCGCGGTGGCCCGGGTGCGTCCGGGCGGGCGTGGCGTCGCTGACGGGTTGCAGCGCGTCGCGACGGCCTTGTACCTGATTGCGGCATGCGCGACGACGGCGCTGCTGTACTTCGCGGCGCCGGTGCTGTTGCCATTGGTGCTCGCGGTCTTCCTGTTCTACGCCCTCGACCCGGTCGTCACCGGCCTGGAGCGAGCGGGCGTGGCCCGCGGAATCGGGGCCACCATTGCCGTGCTGACCGTGATCGCGATCGGCGGCGCCGGAGGTGTGGCGCTCTGGCCGCAAGCCGACGCGGTGATCGCCAAAGTACCGCTCGGCGCCCAGCGCCTGCGATCGGTACTGCGCGAGGCGCAACCGCGAGGTACTGGTCCGTCGGCGCTCACCAAGGTGCAGGACGCCGCTCGAGCCATCGATCGCGCGGCCGCCGAGACCACCGCC
>JANNEJ010001025.1:0-2801 GCA_031378585.1 Acidobacteriota bacterium
CCCGCGAGCGACCAGTTGTCCGGGTGGTGTTCGGGATACACGTCGATGAGCTTCACGATCCAGTCGGCGTCGGAGCCGGTGGTGGACGCAAAGAGCTTCGCCACAACCTCGCCGGCAATCGTCATGTCGGCGGTGAGCGGCGGGCTTTCCCAACTGAGCACGTCGGCGCGATCGTCCACGAAGCGCTGGTCTTCGACCAGCCACGTGGACCACTTCGAGCCGCCGGGGAAGTAGGTGGCCTGGATCGGGCGCTGGCGATATGGCACCGGGTGCGCGGGATCCGACACGAAGGGGTCTGACCCCGTCGCGCCAGCGGCGGGTGGCGTGCCGATGGCGAGCGCTTCGTTCGCGCCGAAGTAGAGGCCCACCGTCTTGGTCTCTTTCGCTGGCGGCCACTGGCTCCACTTGCGCCACTGATTGGTGCCCGCTTCGAACGTGAGCGCCTCGGGGAAGTTGCGCGTGCCCTTGTCCTTCAGGAAGTAGGCGAAGAACGGCGCCTGCACCTGGTCGCGAAAGTACGCGGCGGTGTCGCTGCCGAAGCCGATCGAACCAAGCGCTGTGCCGTTGCCCGTCCAGCCGCCGTGGTTCCACGGACCCACCACGAGGTAGTTCTGGTTCGCGGTGTCGTACTTCTCGAGCGCCTCGTAGATCGTGATGGGGCCGTAGAAGTCTTCCTGGTCCCACCACCCGGCCACGCTCAGCGTGGGCACCTTCACGGAGCGGAAGTGCGGCACCATCGTCTGATGCTTCCAGAACTGGTCGTAGTCAGGGTGCCGCACGTAGTCGTTCCAGGTGGGAATCGTCTCGCGCAAATACTTGCGGTTCACGGCGCTGAGTGGCCCGAGCGACAGATACCAGTCGAACGTGTCGTAGCGGTCGAACTCGAAGTTCTTCACGTCCTTGCCGGATTCCATCATCGTGGCGTACTCGAACGCGTAGCTCAGGCGGAACGCGCCGTTGTGATGGAAGTCGTCGCCGAGCCACATGTCGGCGGGCGAGGCCTGGGGCGAAATCGCCTTCAGCGCCGGATGCGGCTCGATGGCGCCCATGATGGTGGTCCAGCCGTCGTAGCTCACGCCCAGCATGCCGACGCGGCCGTTGTTCTGGGAGACATTCGTCAGCAGCCACTCGATGGTGTCGTAGGTGTCGGTGCCTTCGTCGAGGCTCTTCGTGTCGCCTGGCGTGCGGGCCGGGCGCTGCATCACGAACTCGCCTTCCGACTTGAACTTTCCGCGTATGTCCTGGAACACGAAGATGTAGCCCTCATCCGCCAGCGCCTTGTAGTAACGCACGAACGAGCCGCCTGCGCCGTCGATGCCGTACGGTGTGCGGCGAAAGACGATCGGCAGTGGCCCCTGCTGATTCTTGGGCGTGAAGATCCTGGTGAAGAGCTTCACGCCGTCGCGCGCGGGGATCATCTCGTCGCGAATGGTGAAGGCGGCCGCGGGGTCTGGCGGCGGAGCGGTCTGCCGGGCGTCGAGCGCCACGGCGGCGGCAACACCTGTCGCTATCAGGGCGATGAGGAGCAGGCGCGGGGCATGGCGGGCAGGCGTCATGGCGGGAGTATACGACCCATTTACCCTTGGCCCTCACCCCGGCCACCGTGTCGCATTTGTCAACCTGAGGGCGACCTCGAGCAAGGGTCGACGTGTCACATGTGACCACATCTACTACAATGTAGACACTGAGAGGTGCGTGAGATGAGAGAGCGCAGCATCGGCATTCGGGAGTTGAAGTCGAAGCTCAGTGAGTGCGTACGCGAAGTAAAGCGGGGCGGTACCGTCGTCGTGACCGAGCACGGCAGGCGGGTGGCGCGGCTCGTGCCCGAAAGCGAGTCCCTCGACGACCGAATCGCGATGCTCACAACGGCAGGCACCGTGCTCTGGAGTGGTCGTCGGCTGGGCCGGGCGGCCACGGGTGTTCGGCCGCGAGGGAAGCAGACGGTGGCAGACATCGTCGTGGAGAATCGCGGGTGATCGTCTATGCCGATGCGAGCGCACTCGTGAAACGGTATGTCACGGAGGCCGGTTCGGCGGAGGTAATCGCGCTCACGACCGGTGCGGAGGGTGTGGCGACAGCGCTCGTCACGCGCGCTGAGGTGGCGGCGGCACTGGCGCGCGCGGTGCGGGTCGGTGTGCTCGACGACGTCGGCGGCCGCCGAGCGCAGCGTCGATTCTCGCGCGAGTGGCCAGACCTCATGAGGGTGCCCGTCACCGAGGCGCTGGTCGCGCGGGCCGAGGCATTGGCGTGGGCACATGGGCTGCGTGGCTACGACGCGGTTCAGTTGGCGTCGGCTCTGGCGTGGCAGGATGCCCTGGGGCACGAGATCGTCCTGGCGACCTTCGACCGCCAGTTGTGGGACGGCGCGCGAGATTCCGGATTGCGTCAATGGCCCGACCAGTTGCCCCGCTGAACGGGTGGCGCGAGGTGGCTCCATTCACGCACGCCTTGGCCCCTACCCCCGGCACCCGTCTCGGCGTTTAACAGATCACCGCGCCCATTGGCGAAGGCGGCCAACACGCTCGCCTCGTTGAATCATCCGAACATCGCCCAGATCCACGGTATCGAAGAAGCCGGCGTGATGGCGCAGAATAGTCCGCGCCGTTGGGCCTTGCCGTAGGTTGTCGTAAGTCTAGGTCCGCCCCTTCGGCTCGGGTAGCCCCGGCTTGCCACGGTCGACGGGATGCCGTTGATTGCCACATCGCCGTTTGGGGGCTTATCTCACGAAAGCCACCGCTCGCTCATATAATCACGCACACGTTGACTCTCACCCCCGGCACACGCCTCGGCGTCTACGAGAT